>JAJYBA010000117.1 GCA_021779235.1 Bacillota bacterium | reverse complement strand
ATTGGTACAAGTAGTGCAAAGGATGGTGCTAAACAGCTTTATACAGGGCTTCAAACTATTACTACTGGGGAAACCAATATAGTAAATGGTTATCCTAGTTTAATAAATGGATTGAACTCTTTAAAAAACAGTTTAACGCAACCTAATTCACAAATTCCTCAATTAGTTTCAGGTGCTTCAACTTTAAATACTAATACTGCAGCTATTGCAGAGCAATCAGGAATACTTGATCAATCTGTAAGCAAGGTAACCTCAGGTGTAGAACAATCAGATGCCATACTGCATTCTGAGCTTGTAGCTATTGAAAGTTCAAATTTAAGTGCTGCTGATAAATATAAGCTTGAAGAGGCAATAAATGGTTTGGATCAATTAAGTACTCCAAATGGTCAAAATCCAGCTCCTTTAAATGCTGTAGCAGGTGGTGTTCATAATCTATCAGAAGCTTTAACAAGCCTAAATAGCGGTACTGAAGAAATTTCAAATGGAATTGGAGCTATAGCTACAGGAATAAACAATTCACAAAATCAAGCAGCAAACGGAGTGGGTCAGTTAATTTCAGGAGCATTAGCACTGGAGAGTGGAAGCAATAACGTTCTTGCAGGCTTAAGTACTGTAACTAGTAAAACTGGACAATTAACTGATGGATTAGATAAATTAAATAGTGGTGCAGAAGCTATAAATAGTGGCTTAAAAACTGCAAATGACGGAGCTTCTAAGCTTGATAGTGGACTAAGTTCTGGATATGATAAAATAAATAATAGCCTTAAATTTAGCTCTGTTGATATGTCTAATTTTATTTCTAACCCAGTAACTATAAAGGATAATTCTATAAATGTAGTAAAGCATTATGGTCAAGGCTTAGCACCATATTTTATATCCTTGTCATTATGGATAGGTGCACTTTTTGCAAGTCTAATCCTTTCAGTTACTAAAAAGTTAAAATTATTTAAAGGTAAGATTTTAAATAATTTTGCAATAAGAGTTTTGTTAGGTTCAATATATGTTGCCCTACAGTCTATTATTGTAAGTTTTGCTCTTGTAACCGTGTTAAATATTAGTCCGGTTAATGTAACTGCATTTTATTTATTAAATATACTTGTTGCAGTAACCTTCTTTAATGTTATGTTTGGAGTATCAAATGCTATAGGGCTTGCAGGAGCACCAGTTATGTTTGTATTTTTAATAATTCAACTAGGTTCTTCTGCTGGGACTTTCCCAATACAAACAGCACCACAAATATATAGAGTAATTAATTCTGTGATTCCTATGACATATTCCGTTGATTGTTTAAGAATGACTATATCAGGAATAGATTATAGCTTGCTCCTTGGAGATATAAAAATTTTGGTAGGCTTTACATTAGCTTTCTTAGCTATAGGATTCTTTGTTGGAGAAGCTTTTAAACTTATTAAAAATAGAAAAGTGGAAACAAAAGCAGCAAAAGCAGCTTAAAAAAATAGAACCTGTACAGTTCTTATGAAATTAAAACTGTACAGGTTCTATTTACAATAAACATATGTGTAGGTATAATAATACTATAATTTGTAAAGAATCATATACATGAAAGCAAAAGGGGTAAGAAAATGTCTAATGAAATAAGTCCTTCCAATTTTATAAGAAATATTATTATTGATGATTTAAATACTGGAAAATGTAAACAAGTGATAACTCGTTTCCCTCCTGAACCAAACGGGTATTTGCATATTGGTCATGCTAAATCAATAATATTAAACTCTGCTCTTTCAGAAGAGTTTAAAGGGAAATTTAATCTAAGATTTGACGATACAAACCCAATAAAGGAAGATACAGAGTACGTTGAATCTATAAAAGAAGACGTGAAATGGCTAGGCGGTAATTGGGATGGAATATATTTTGCATCTAATTATTTTGATACAATGTATGAAAAGGCTACTCTTTTAATTAAAAAAGGTTTAGCATATGTTTGTGATTTATCACCTGAAGAAATGAGAGAATATAGAGGAACCTTAACTGAAGGTGGAAAAGATAGTCCATATAGAAATAGAACCATTGAAGAAAATCTTCAGTTGTTTGAAAGCATGAAAAATGGAGAATTTAAAGATGGAGAAAAAGTATTAAGAGCAAAAATAGATATGTCTTCTCCAAATATTAATTTAAGAGATCCTATACTATATAGAATAGCTCATACCGAGCATCATAATACAAAAGATAAATGGTGCATATATCCAATGTATGATTTTGCTCATCCTATTGAAGATGCTATAGAAGGGGTAACACATTCAATATGCACTTTGGAATTTGAGGATCACAGACCACTTTACGATTGGATAGTAAAAGAATGTGAAATGGAATTTGTTCCAAGGCAATTTGAATTTGCAAGATTAAATATAACTAATACTGTTATGAGCAAAAGAAAATTAAAGCAACTTGTAGATGAAAAAATAGTTGATGGATGGGATGATCCTAGAATGCCAACTATTTGTGGCTTAAGAAGAAAGGGTTACACAAAGGAAGCTATAAGAAACTTTTGTAGTGCAATTGGTGTTGCTAAGTCTAATTCAACTGTAGATTCACAAATGCTTGAATATTTTATAAGGGAAGATGTGCAATTAAAAGCACAGGCTGCAATGGCAGTAATGAGACCTTTAAAATTAATTATAACAAATTATCCAGAAGATCAGACAGAATTATTAGAAATTGAAAATAATGCAAATGACGAAGCACAAGGTAAAAGGCTTGTCCCATTTTCAAGGGAACTGTATATAGAAAGAGAAGATTTTATGGAAGTTCCAGTTAAAAAATATTTCAGATTATTTCCTGGAAATGAAGTGAGATTAAAGGGTGGATATTTTGCTAAATGCACAGGCTTTATAAAAGATGAAAATGGAGAGGTAGTAGAGGTACATTGTACTTATGATCCTGATACAAAGTCTGGTTCTGGTTTTACCGGAAGGAAGGTAAAAGCAACAATTCATTGGGTAGAGGCAAAAACAGCGAAAACAGCTGAATTTAGATTGTTTGAACCTTTAATATTAGATGATATAGAAGAAAATGAAGGAAAAAACTTTTTAGAGCAAATAAATCCTAAATCTCTAGAAATACTCCAAGGCTTTATTGAACCTGTAGCTATAGAAAATGCAAAGGTTCAAGATAAATTCCAACTAATAAGAAATGGATTTTTTACTGTAGATTCAAAATATACTACAGAAGAAAAACTTGTATTTAATAGAATTGTATCACTTAAGAGTTCATTTAAAATAGATAAAAAATAGGATAGATACTCTATAAAATTTAATAAAATGAAAGAGGAATTAAGTAGTTGAAGGTATTGTTTCACTCTTAGTTCCTCTTTTATTTTATATAAAGCTATCAAATTAATTTGAATAAGCAGCTTCTAAAAAACCATTTAAACTGGACTGATTTTGGAAAACGCCATCAACAGATAATGCATATATTGAATAGGTAGTGCTACTAAGCATCTTGAAGGTTATGATTGTATAAGCAGGTGAATTGTTATAATAGGCTGTACCTTCTGCTCTTACGTAGTAATTCCCATCAGTTCCTGAGTAAGCACTCCATCGAGGATTTTCTATCATTCCTTGAATTGCCTGCCCCATACTTTTATTTGTATAGTTTCCATAAGTACTGTTTTTAACAACGTTGATGAAGTTTTGAAGCTCAGAATTATTAGAGCTTGAGTTAGAGTTACTGTTAGAATTAGAATTAGAGTTTGAGTTAGAGTTAGAGTTAGAGTTAGAATTAATGTTGTTGTTAGAATTAGAATTAGAATTACTAGTATTGTTAGAATTATTCTTTGAATTACTATTAGAATCAGAACTATTACTTGGGCTAGGATTAAAAGTATTAGGATTCAAATTATTACAAGCCGTTAAAATAAAACAAATAAAAATAATGCAAAGAGGTAAGAATAATTTATTGATTTTCATAAATATTTCCTCCAGCTAAATTATAACCATTTTATATTTTATTCAAGGTGCCTAATATGTGTTACAAGTAAATTTATTATTTACGATAAGTTAAAATTGTATCAATACAGTTTGAGATTATAACATTTGTATTATTGAAAATAATGTCTATAATAAAATTATAAGAATGAAATATGTATTAATTTTATAAATAATAAATATAAGGAGAGTTGATAATATGTTACATAAGAGATTAAAAGCTTTTCCACAAAATTTTTTATGGGGTGCATCCACTTCTGCCTATCAAGTTGAAGGCGCAAATTTAATAGATGGCAAAGGACCATCCTGTCAGGATGTTAAAAAGGTGCCAGAAGGAACTTCAGAATTAGATGTATGTGCAGACCAATATCACCGTTATAAAGAAGATGTTGCTTTAATGGCAGAAATGGGCTTCAAGGTTTATAGATTTTCTATTTCTTGGTCAAGATTAATTCCAGAAGGAACAGGAGAGGTAAATACTAAAGGAGTAGAATATTACAATAATCTCATAAATGAATGCTTAAAGTATGACATAATTCCATTAGTTACAATGTTTCACTTTGATATGCCAGCAGCGCTTGATAAAAGGGGAGGTTGGTCGAAGAGAGAATCTGTTGATTGGTTTGTAAATTTTGCAAAGGTTATGTATGAGAACTTTGGAGATAGGGTTAAGTATTGGTTAACTATAAATGAACAAAACGTATTAACACTAATGGGTGATGTTATCGGAACAACAATGATTCCAGAAGGTTGCACTAATATACAAAAAGAATTATATCAACAAAATCATCATATGCTTCTAGCTCAAGCAAAGGCAATGGCATTATGTCATGAAATGATTAAAGATGCTAAAATTGGACCTGCTCCA
Organism: Bacillota bacterium; assembly: GCA_021779235.1. Lineage (GTDB taxonomy): Bacteria > Bacillota > Clostridia > Clostridiales > Clostridiaceae > Clostridium_AD. Next base: position 517 of record JAJYBA010000117.1, on the reverse strand, counting down.
AATATTTCTTTAGTATATCCAGCAAGTTGTAAACCGGAAGACAATTTGGCAGCTCAAAATTTAAATGCAATTAGAAATTGGTTATATTTAGATATGGCGGTTTATGGGAAATATAATAATTTAGTTTTGTCGTATTTAGAAGAAATCGATGCAGTTCCAGAAATACAGGAAGGCGATATGGAAATTTTAGCATCAGGAAAACCAGATTTCATTGGTTTCAATTATTACAATACGGCTACGGTACAAGCTAATAATGAAGTAGATGCAAATGAAGGAAAAGGAGATCAGCAAAAGGTTTTTGATGTACCAGGATTATATAAAGGATTTAAAAACCCTAACCTTAAGGCTACAGAGTTTGGCTGGGAGATAGATCCTGAAGGCTTTAGAGCAACAGCACGAGAAATCTATTCAAGATATAGACTGCCTCTTATTGTAACTGAAAATGGTTTAGGAGCTTATGATAAATTAGAAGATGGAAGGGTACATGATCAGTACCGAATCGAATACCTAAGAAAAC
>JAJYBA010000116.1 GCA_021779235.1 Bacillota bacterium | reverse complement strand
ATAGACTTAATTTGAAAAAAAAATTAAAATGCAAGTATTAATAATGCTTCAACCATTTACAAAAAAATATTGAAATTCCTTAAGCCGAGTGTTATGTTATAGAGAGAAATAAGGTAAAAAAATGCACCATTTTCATGCTTTTATACCTATTAACACATACGGGGGGATTATAATGAAAAAGGAATTATTTATAAAGAACAGAAAGAATTTATGTGATAAGTTAGAAGAGAATTCTGTAACATTAATGTTTGCAGGTGAAGCGCCATTCAAATCAGCAGATGAAACATATGCCTTCACTCCAAATAGAAATTTTTACTATTTAACAGGCATTGATAGAGAAAAAATGATTTTAATGTTAGTGAAAAGAAACGGTAAAGTAGAAGAAACTTTATTTATAGAAAAGAATGACCCTGTTATGGCTAGATGGGTAGGAGAGAAAATGCCTGAGGCTGAAGCAAAAGAAATTTCAGGTATTGAAGATGTTAAGTTTGTAGAAGAATTTGAAGATACTTTTGGTTCAATTTTGGATAGAGCAAAGATAAATGATTTATGTTTAGACTTAGAAAGACAACAATTTCATATATCAATGAGTACATCACAAAGATTTGCTAAGGTTGTAATGGAAAGATATCCTTATTTAACAATCAAAAATATATTTCATGAAATAGCGAGTCTTAGACTTATAAAATCAGAAGAAGAAATCGAATTAATTAGGGTAGCCATAGATATAACAGATAAAGGTATAAAAGCACTAATGAAAAATTCCAAAGCAGGAATGAGAGAGTATGAACTAGAGGCTTATTTTGATTTTACATTAAAGAGCAATGGCGTAACAGACTATGCTTTCCACACTATTGCAGCTGGTGGCAAGAATGCAACAATACTTCATTATCACGAAAATAATTGTGAACTTGAGGATGGCAAATTAGTGCTATTTGACTTAGGTGCTCAATATAAATATTACAATGCGGATATAAGCCGCACATTCCCTGTTAATGGGAAGTTTACAGAAAGACAAAAACAAGTTTATAATGTAGTATTGAGAGCACAAGAAGCAGTAACAGAAATTGCAAAGCCCGGTATAATGTTCTCAGTTTTAAATCAAACTGCTAAAAAAGTCCTTGCAGAGGGATGCATAGAGCTAGGTCTAATTAAAGAAGATAGCGAGCTATCTAAGTATTATTTCCACGGTGTAAGTCATTATTTAGGGCTAGATACTCATGATGTAGGAAGCCGTGACATAGAATTAAAACCGGGAATGGTATTTACAAATGAGCCAGGACTTTATATTGAAGAAGAGAATATTGGAATTAGAATAGAAGATGACATATTAATCACAGAAGATGGATGTGAAAATCTTTCAAAACAAATCATTAAAACAGTAGAAGAAATTGAAGAATTTATGGTAAAGTAGATTTTTACGGGCACTTATAAATAAGTAGTAATTTTAAAATTACTACTTATTTTTTAGATGGAGTATTTTATATTTATTAAAATTAGTAATAAGCCTAATTATTTAGCAGATCTATTTTTAAGTGTTTTATTCAAAATTATGGCATTTAAAGTAGACTTGGTGATTATTTTCTGTTTCAATTCAGAGATATGTGTAGAATGCTTTTTTCTAAATTGATAAAAGTAGTACCACATGAATTCTAGAACTTTAACTAATGCTTAAGGTATTTTATGGAATGGATTTGCTATATATTAAATAAAGTGTTATCTTAAAATATGTAATATTTGTTATAAGGAAGGTGATGAAACAATGAGGATAATAAAGAGATTTATAAGCTATTACAAGCCATATAAGGCAATGTTTTTTATGGATATGTTTTGTGCCCTTACACTATCAGCTATTGATTTGGTTTTCCCCGTAATAGTAAGATTTCTTTTAAATGATGTGTACCAAAGAGAAAGTAGTCAAATAATAAAGTATGTTGTATCCATAGGTCTAGCACTTTTAATTATGTATGTGATTAAATACTTCTGTCAGCTTTATATAACCTCACAAGGTCATGTAATGGGTGCTAGAATGGAAGCAGATATGAGAAGTGATATTTTTAATCATCTTCAAAGACTATCGTTTTCCTACTACGACAATACAAATACAGGAAAATTAATGTCAAGAATTGTAACAGACCTTTTTGATATATCAGAACTTGCACACCACGGGCCAGAAGATATATTTATATCAATGCTTAAAATTATAGGCTCTTTTGCAATACTCATGAGTATAAATGTTAAAATAACAGCTATTCTAATTTTCATAACTTTATTTATGATATACTTTTCTATTAATTACAACAAAAAAATGAAGTATGTGTTTAAGAGAAATAGAGAAACAATAGCGAATGTTAATGCTCAAATTCAGGATAGTTTATCTGGAATAAGAGTTGTAAAATCTTTTTCCAATGAACATATAGAAAATAAAAAGTTTCAAAAGGGAAATAATGAATTTTTGCTAACTAAGGAAGATAGCTACAGTATCATGGGAAGATTCTTTAGTATGAATGGATTTTTCCAAGGAATTTTATACCTTGTTGTGGTTCTATTTGGAGGTATATTCATAAGTACGGGTGATCTCAGAACTTCTGACCTTGTAGTTTATATTCTATATATAAATATATTCTTAAATCCTGTCGATAAATTGGTTAATTTTACAGAACAATATCAAAGAGGAATAACTGGATTTGAAAGGTTTATAGAAGTTATAGACACACATCCAGATATTGTAGACAAGAAAGAATCAATAGAAATTACTAGTGTAAAAGGAAACCTTAGCTTTGAAAATGTATCATTTAGCTATGATAATAAAAACACAGTTCTTAAAAATATTAACGTAGAAATTGAATCAGGAAAGACCGTAGCTATCGTAGGTCCTTCTGGGGGCGGTAAGACTACCTTTTGTAGTATAATACCTAGATTTTATGAAGTTGATGAAGGTTCAGTTAAACTAGATGGCATTGATATAAGGGATATTAAGTTGAAATCTCTGAGAAGCAATATGGGAATTGTGCAACAGGATGTTTATATGTTTGCAGGAACAATTAAAGAAAACATAGTATACGGAAAACCAAGTGCTAATGATGAAGAAGTAAAAGAAGCTGCGAAACGGGCTAATGCGCATGAATTTATAATGGGACTTGAAGATGGATATGATACCTATGTTGGAGAAAGAGGAGTTAAACTTTCAGGGGGACAAAAACAGAGAATATCTATAGCGAGAGTGTTCTTAAAGAATCCTCAGGTATTAATATTAGATGAGGCAACATCTGCATTGGATAACGAAAGCGAAAGACTGATCCAGGACTCCTTAGAACTTCTCTCACAGAACCGTACAACAATTATAATAGCACATAGACTTAGCACTATTAGGAATGCAGATAGTATTTTGGTACTAACTGAAGAAGGTATCAAAGAGCAAGGTACACATGAAGAATTATTAAGTAAAAATGGAATATATGCAGGGCTCTATAATATGCAGTTCGAGATGTTTTAACGGCATTTCAGAAGGTAAGTAGCCAACTTCTACAAAAGGGTTTTAACCAATTTTAACTATGTTAAATTAAAAAGTACATTCCAGATGAGATGATATAACGAAAATGTAGGGTTATATGATCATTCAATTTTATGTTGAAAAAGCTTATCTTCTTATTTTTAGAAGGTAAGCTTTTTATTTTATAAGAATGTTAAATAACTAAGAATATTATGTATAAAAATGTAAAAAAAACTATTACGAAAGTTATGGATTTAACAAGGGGAAAAAATAGTTTTAGAGAATAGTAAATATATGGTAAAATATTGCTTTGTTTTATAAATAATTGGCTTAATAACAAAAAAATTAAAAAGTAGAATTTATAAAAGGGGGAACAAAATGATTAAAAATAAGGATAACATTATAAAACTACTAGATGAGAATAGGGGATTTTCTTATTTTAAGAATAATGCACAAATAGACGTGGTGTTAAAAGAGAGCGAAAGCATTAACATAAGATGCTATGATGATAAATGTATAATTATTAATTTTTTTGATTATGAAAAGGGAATTTCAATGTTGTACAAGGATAGAAAATATATAAACCGTAAGATATTTCAATAGTGAGGTAGGTATGAAAAAAATATGTATTCTATATGGACATGCCTTGGATATTTTAATATAAGATATTTTAGGTGTGTTTTTTATTAAATAAGTACATAAGGCTATTATGCTATGCAAGAATTAAGATAGAAGTGGGCATAATTATAGGGGTAAGCAAATTCATTGCAAGTGAGGTGTTTGAACATGATGTTTAACAAATTTACAGAAAGAGCACAAAAGGTTCTGGTATACGCTCAAGAAGAGGCACAACAATTAAAGCATGGTTACGTAGGTACAGAGCATATACTTTTAGGCATTCTAAAAGAACAAGATGGAGTATGCAAAAAATCATTGAATGATATGAAGATTTCTTCAGAAGGGGTAAAAAAATTAGTCTTGGAGTATGAAGGTGAAGGAGACGTAGAAATGCGTAGGAATGAGATACCGCTTACTCCAAGAACAAAACGCTTAATAGAACTAAGTCTCTTAGAAGCGAGAAATTTAAATCATAATTATATTAGCCCAGAACATATTTTGTTAGCTTTGATTAGAGAAGAAGAAGGGGTTGCATATACAATTTTAGCTAATCTAGGAGCGGATTTCAACAAATTAAGAAATGATATAATAAATAATTGGTCCACTGAAGATACTTCAAAAGGAAGTTTATCAAAAGAAAAGAAGCAACATGGTACGCCAACTTTAGATCATTTCGGTAAAGACTTAACTGAAATGGCAAGAGAAGGTAAGCTTGACCCTGTTATAGGAAGAGATAATGAAACTCAACGGCTTTTAGAAATCTTGTGCAGAAGAATGAAGAATAACCCATGCCTTATAGGAGAGCCGGGCGTAGGTAAAACAGCTATAGCAGAAGGACTATCACAAAGAATAGCTTCCGGTAGTATTCCAGAAATTTTAAAAGATAAAAGAGTTATAACTTTGGACATATCCTCCATGGTGGCAGGTTCTAAATATAGAGGAGAATTTGAAGAAAGACTTAAAAAGGTTATGCAAGAGATATTAGAAGCAGGAAATGTTATCATATTCATAGATGAAATTCATACAATTATTGGAGCAGGAGGAGCTGAAGGAGCTATTGATGCTTCAAATATATTAAAGCCAGCCCTTGCTCGTGGTGAAATACAATGCATAGGTGCGACAACTATAGATGAATACAGAAGGCATATTGAAAAAGATTCAGCGTTAGAGAGAAGGTTTCAGCCTATAACTGTAGGAGAACCAAGTAAAGAAGAAGCTGT
>JAJYBA010000115.1 GCA_021779235.1 Bacillota bacterium | reverse complement strand
AAAATCCGCCACCTAGTAATTTATTTAAAATTAATTAAAAATGTTTTTATTTCATAAGGTTTTATTTCAAAGCTGATTTTGTTTTCATGGTTATTAACAGATTCAATTATATTTTCCATTAAGTCACATTCATAAGCACTTTCAATGTTTGTACTAAAGCTTATATCTACTTTTTCTCTCATATTCTTATACTCATAAAGCCTTACTATAACTCCATTACAAGTTTCAGCTTTCTTTACTACCTCTACAATGCAGTTATCTTTATTTATTTTTAATAAAGAAAGTTCATCTTTTAATATTCCCTTATGGCTATCTTCCACTACTGCATACATTGGTACATTAAGATTGCAGGCCATTTCTTGGGTGCTTGCTTCCTTCCAGGTGTTTTTGTGTGGATATATTGAATAAGTAAACTCATGATAACCTAAATCTGCCTCTGGATTTGGATAAGTTCCTGCCTTAATTAAAGTTAGTCTCATAGTATCATCTTTAATGTCATAACCATATTTGCAGTCATTTAGTAAGCTTACTCCATAGTTTCCTTCAGACAAATCAGCCCATTTATGAGCACACACCTCAAATTGAGCAGTGTCCCAGCTTGTATTATTATGTGTTGTTCTTTCAATGTTTCCATATTGTATTTCATAAGACGCCTTGCTTGAGTTTATATCAACTGGAAAGGCAGCCTTAAGAAGTATATTCTTCTCCTTCCAGTCCACACAATTCCTAAAGTCTATACGTGGTATATTGTTATAGAAGTAAATGTATTGATCTATGGTGGAATTACAGAAGCTACGTTTAACTTTGATACAATATCTTATAGGTCCTCTTTCAACTATTTCAACTTGCACTACATCATTAACTTCCCACATTTTTCTCTTATAATATATATCAATATCCCAATTTTCCCAATTCATTGGTCTATCTTCAAAGGCTTGAAGAACATTTGCCTTTTTAATATTTTTTATAACTTCTCTTTTATTATACTTATCATATAGCGATAAAATATTATAATCTTCGTCGAAGCTAACTTTAAAATACCTATTTTCAAAGGTCTCACCTAAATTAATAAATTCACTTGAACACTCTGAAGCTTTATCTGTAATTGTGTATGTTTTATATCCTTTGGAAGGTACCTTTTCTGCAAAGAATATAAACTTTTTACCACTGTCCATGATTTGAATAGGAGTATCGTTTCCATTTAAATCCTGAAGACCAAGGACTTCTATTCCTTCTGGCATTTCAACTGTAACTATGTCATCTCTGTCATAGGATAAAGTATTAAAAACTATAACAGATTGCTTATCTAAACTAATCTTTGAGGCTATTTTCTTCAAGGAATTTTTTACTAACCCTTCTCCACTCTTTATTACCTCTTCGTACTGCTCATGAGATTCATCATAAACCTCCTTTATAGAAGAACCTGGTATAATGTCATGGAACTGATTTAAGAGAATAGTCTTCCAGCCCTTTTTCAATTGTTCTTCTGGATAAGCTTCACCCAAAAGCATATTTAAGGTCCCAAGCATTTCTGCATCTTGATATAAGATTTCACTTTTTCTGTTATATCTCTTATTTTTAGACATTGAGGTATAAGTGCCCCTGTGATATTCAAGATACAACTCACCAACCCAAGTTGAAAGGTCTTTACTCCTTATTCCCTTTTCATATAATCTATCAAAGAATTCTGTTTCAAAGCCTAGCTCAACTCTAGGACAGCCTTCAATACCATAGCTTAATCTCTTAGCATGCTCAAGCATTTCCTTTGTTGGCCCACCACCACCATCTCCATACCCAAAGAGCATTAAGGTTTCCTCTGATATATCTTTGTTTTGATATCGCTTCCAGGTTCCCATAACTTGATTTGCATTCATTATACCTGTATAGGTTGTCTTATTTCTTGATTCACTGAAGGTTACAGCTCCCACTTGTTTTTTGTAATCGCTAGTTGTAACTAAATGAGTAAACACTTCACTACCATCTATTCCTCGCCACATAAAGGTATCATTGGGTATAACATTGAACTGATTCCAATCAAGCTTAGTGGTCATAAAATATTTAATTCCACTTTTATTTAGTATTTGAGGTAAAGCAGCACTGTAGCCAAATACGTCTGGAAGCCAAAGGGACTTACTTTCTATTCCAAACTCCTCTTTGAAAAACTTGTTACCAAACATAATCTGTCTTATAAGTGACTCCCCAGAAGGTATATTGCAATCCGCTTCTAGCCACATTGCTCCGTCAACTTCCCAAGCTTTTTCTTTAATTTTCTTCTTAATCTCTTCATAAAGTTCGGGTTCATTTTCTTTTATATACTCATAAAGCTGCGGTTGGCTAGACATAAACTTATATTCAGGATACTGTTTCATAAGATTTATTACTGTAGAAAAACTTCTAACAACTTTTTCCTTCGTCTGACTAATTGTCCACAGCCAGGCAATATCTATATGTGTATGCCCTATTGCAGTTACTACAGGACTATTATTATTAACCTTAGAATAAAATTCTCCTCGCAAATAATGATCTGCAGTTTCTATAGATTTATAAAAATCCTGAGAGTATATTCTCCTAAGATCAATCATATCAATAGCTTTTCCTAGCTTAACTAAAATACGTACCCTATTGTCATCATTTTTTTCTAGTAATTTTGCTACATCTAAAGGGACTTTAATATTATAGTAAAGCTCTTCAATTTTCTTATCTAAAACACATAACTCCGTTGTTATAGCAACTTTACTATCAATAAGACCACTGTATCCGAGGAAGGCAATAGAATATTCTTTATCAGCTTCCGCACCTTCTGAAATAATAACTTCACGATGATTTACGTCAAGTCCTTGAATTAGCTTTCCATCAACATAAAATAAAAATTGAGGATTTGTTGCATCCCACTGTCCTTCTCTTCCTGTGGTGATCCTAAAAACTACATTCTTGCCCTTAAATCTTTCAGGTATTTTAAAAGTTGTCCTAAACCACTGATGTTTGTCATAGCCTCCCCACAAGCTACCAGTTAAATACTCACCCCAGTTTTCATCCCTTAACTCTTGAATATTTCCACCTACAAAACTTCCTTCACAAACCTTATATCTTGTAATTGGCTCAAAATCTGAATAAATTGCCTTATCCAGATCTTTTACTATTCTCTCAATCCTTTCTATTTCAAATGCCATAAAATAATCCCCCCTTTTTTAATTAATTCTTGTAATATATGTAGTAAATTTATTAAAGTTCTATGGAATGTTTTATTGAATCTTATATAAATTTTACATTTTATAAATATTAGCGTCAATTATAAATTCATGTTTTTTATTATAAAAAAAGTACGAATATAAATATTTCGTACTTTCTTCATGATTATTCCTCTATATACGTAATGTTACCATCAAAAATATAATTAAAAGAAGTTTTTGAACCTTCTAGAACTAACATCATTTTTTCTATTACAACTTGTTCTTCCTTATTAGTCGTTATGGAAAGTTTACCCTCTTCATTAATTTCAGATTTTAACCCAAATTCATATATAAAATTATTTATGATTCTAATCCACTCAGAAATGTCACTTGAGCCCATGCTTTCCTTCTTAACGAAATCTTTTAAGGTTTTATCTAACTGTTTTTTCGAATACTTCAATATATATGCCATTTTTTTTGCCTCCTATGTCTATCACTAATAAAGTATACCACAAAAATTGAACCCACATCTAAATTTAACTAACTTTTAATGCTTCTTCTAATGTAATATATATTGTAACTTATATTGCATATAATTTGATATATTTCTGACCCATACTAATTGTCTGGAATTTTAAAATTATCTAAATATTCACATGACTATCTTCCCTATTATGAATATTTTACCTATACAGAATGACTTTTCAGAGTATAATTGTAATAAAAAATAAAAATTGAAGGTGAAATAATATGATTTTGAATAAAAACGAGTGCCAAAAAATTGTAGATAGAGTCATAAGCATTCTGGGAAAAAATATTAATATTATTAACTCTGAAGGGATAATAATAGCTTCAGGTGATAAAAGACGTGTTAATACCTTTCATAAAGGTGCTAAATTGGCTGCTTTTGAAAAAAAAGAGGTTATTGTGGAAGACAAGGATTTAAATTCCTACGAAGGTTGTAGAAAAGGTGTAAATCTACCAATATACCATAATAATGAAGTATTAGGCGTTGTGGGTATTACAGGAGAACCTTCTGAGGTTAGAGGCTACGGCATCATAGTAAAAGAACTAGTGGAACTGATGATACAAGAGAATGAACGGACTAAAATGGAACTGTTCCAAGTTAGAGCGATAAAAAATTTTGCTCGAGAAATTATTAAAGATAATGTGTATGAAGATGAAAGTATTTTTAAAACTCGTGCACAGCTTATAGGTTTTATAGAAAAATTGCCTAGAGTGGTAATAGTAGCAGACATATGTTCCTTCGCTACAATACTGGATAGTTATAGTGAGGATTCTGAAACCATGGTGCAAAAACTAAAGCAAGATGTAGTTGATTTGATAAAAAGTTTGACCCACTCTAGTGATGACATAGTCTTTAATTTATCTGAAGATAGATTTGTTATACTAAAAAGTTTGAATAAAGATTTAGAGGAATATTGTAATGATATACAAAAGCTTCTCAAGGTAGAGCTTAAACTAAATATGTATATTGGCATAGGTAGTGTATGTAATGACCTAAAGGATTACCACAAATCCTATATGCAGGCTCATAAAGTAGTTAATGTTGGGAGAAACCTATATCCAGAAAAACTAATTTACTTTGCAAATGAATACAAAATACAACTGCTTTTAGATGCAATTAGCCATGAACAAAAACAGGAGTTTTTAAATGGACTTGGTGATATGTTTAATAATAAAAATAACACTGATGTGGACGAAATGCTTAACACCATAGAAGTGTATTTTGAAAACAAGATGAGTATAAAGGATACTGCTCAGGTTATGTTTTTACATAGGAATACAGTGACTTACAGAATAAATAAATTTAAAGACTTATATAAAATAGATATCACTGATCCTTATTATTGCATGCTTATATATATCTCATGGATGCTGATTAAGCTTGAATAAAAGTGTATTTACTCCAAATTCTATGCGCAAGATAAAAATCCATTATTGTGCATCATTAACAAAAACATAACTAAAATCCAATATATCCTTGTATTGTGCACACATTGTTAATGCACTAAACGGCATGTATAATTTTAGATGTAAACGTAATCAAACTATTATAGAATTATTAGTTCATATCTGAGATTTTACCGAAATTCTCTGTTAAATATTAAATATAAAGCTTGGAGGTAGACATATGAAAATAATTATGGCACCAGATTCCTTTAAGGGTAGTCTCTCAGCTCTTGAAGTGTGTAAAAATATTGAAAAAGGAATAAGAAAGGTGTTTGATTATGCAGAAAT
>JAJYBA010000007.1 GCA_021779235.1 Bacillota bacterium | reverse complement strand
CACTGTTCAACTCATGAAAAGAGATTTTAAAAACGATGATAGACTAACTGAGTATATAAGAATAGTTAAAGAGCAATCAGATAGAGAGAGTAAGGTGATACAAGAATTGTTAGACTACGCTAGACCTTCAAAGCAGATGCTCATGAACATGGATACAAATGTACTTATTAGAAGTGTCCTTTCTTTTACTAATAAGTATATTCAAGAGAACCATGTTATCCTTAAAAACGAATTAGAAGAGGGAATAGCAATGGTTAATATAGACTGTGATAAGATAAAGCAAGTATTTGTTAATATAATAATCAATGCCTGTGAAGCGATGGAGAAGGGAGGTACTCTGACTATAAGAACTAGAGAGGAGAAGGGATTTATAGTTAGCACCTTTGAAGATACTGGTACAGGAATGGATGAGACCCATATGAAAAATATATTCAATCCTTATTATACTACGAAGACAAATGGTACAGGCCTTGGGCTTTCAATAAGTAACGGGATAATTGAATTACATGGAGGAAATATCGAAGTTAGCAGCAAAAAAGATGAGGGGACTAAGTTTATTATAAAATTACCATGCTGCACGGATGGAGGCGAGAATCTTGGGTAAGATTTTAGTAATTGATGATGAAGAATATATAGGTTGGATTATACAAAAGGCTTTTGAAAAAACCGATAATGAGGTTTATGTATCTTTAGACGGCAGTGAAGGAATAGATGCAGTGCATAAGCAAAACTTTGACGTAGTTTTCTTAGATTTAAGGCTTAAAGACATGGATGGGATGGCTGTCCTTGAAGAGTTGAAAAAAATACAGAGAGATATAGCAGTTATAATAATAACAGCCCATGGTAGTATAGATACAGCTATTGAGAGCATGAAAAAGGGAGCTTATGACTATATAACAAAACCATTTGATATAGACGAGCTAATGCTTCAGGCAGAAAAGGCTATGGAGATGGGGAGGCTTAAAGGCGAGGTTAATTATTTACGAGGCGAAGAAGCTAAGAGGGTAAGAAATGAAGAATTTATAAGTAAAAATGAAAAACTTAACTCGATTTATAAAGCTATAAACCAAATAGCAAACACTGCAGCCACAGTGTTAATAACAGGAGAAGGTGGAACTGGAAAGGAATTAGTGGCAAGAAAAATACATCAGCTAAGTGAAAGGTCAAAGGAACCTTTTATAGTATTTAATTGCGGAACCCTAACAGACAATTTAGCAGAAGAGGAGGTTTTTGGTTACGATAGGGGTAAATATGGCGATAATGATGATAGAAAACTTGGTAAATTAGAACTAGCTAGTAAAGGCACCATATTTCTTGATAATGTTGGAGAGATGAGCCCCAATATGCAGGTGAAGTTTTTAAGAGCACTTGAAGAAATGGAAATTAAAAGATCCTATGGGATGGGAAATTTAAAAACTGATGTGAGGGTTATTGCGTCAACAAATAAAAATCTAACAGAGGGTATAGCAAATGGCACTTTTAGAGAAGATTTTTACTATAAGTTAAATGTTGTGCCTATTGAGATTCCACCTCTCAGGGGTAGAAAAGAAGACATAAGTGATCTTTTAGATTTGTTTATTAAAAAATATGATATTTATAAAAAGATAAAAGGAATTACTCCTGAGGCCATGAAACTCCTTAAAAATTATCATTGGCCAGGGAATATAAGGGAACTTGAGAATGTTGTAGAAAGAATCGTTATATTGAGCAAGGAACCATATATTAAAGCAGCTGAGCTTCCTATGGAAATTTTAGGTCAAAAGAAAAAGTCAAAAGAACCTATTATATATTTTCCCGAAGAGGGAATAAATCTTGAAAATGTAGAACGAGAGCTGATTTTAAAAGCCTTAAATATGAGTGGCTATAACCAAAGTAAGGCAGCTGGGCTTTTGGGAATTACAAGATCTGCATTAATTTATCGTATGCAAAAATATCTAATAAATTAACCACATTTTGCATGGCAGATAATGATCTAATGCCTATATAAAAAATAAGAAGTGGAAGGTGATAAATTTTGGAAATTGTATCAAATATAAAAAAGTTTAATTTCAAAGCTTTTCTCTCTAAAAAACCCATAAAAATTGTAGTAACATTGCTTTTGTTAGTGATTATTGGACTAGTTGTTTACAAGTCCAGTTTTGTTCAAAGTAAACTTATAACAACTTCACAAGTAGTTCAAAGAACAGCTAATGTACAAAAGGGTGATATTAAAGTAACAGTAAATGGTTCTGGGGCTATTTATTTTGTTAAGAGTCAGGAAACTGTTTCAAAAGTAGACGGAATAGTTAAAAAGCTCTATTTTAAGACTGGAGACAAGGTTAAGGCTGGTGATCTTATAGCGGAGCTAGATGATAATGATCAACAACAAAAGGTAGTAGATGCTGAAAATAATTATGCTAAAACTGAATTATCAAATGACTCAACCTATAAAGATGAAAGTAATCTTACAATAAAGGCACCTTTTACTGGTCAAGTAACAGGTATATCTGTAAATACTGGAGATGAAATAAATAAAGGTGATACAATTTTAACCATAACAGATACATCAAAGCTAAAGGTTACGTTACCTTTTAATGCTGCTGATATTAAACTAATTAAAGTAGGTAACTCAGTTGATGTGAATGTAACTTCATTGATGCAGGTTGTAAAGGGAACTGTTACATATGCTAGCAGCCAGCCAACAGCTTCAGCTTCGGGAGCTCTTCTTTATAATGTTGAAATTGGAGTAAGTAATCCAGGGTCCTTAACTGAAAATATGGAGGTAAGTGCAGACGTTAGTACAACTAAGGGCATAGTTTCCAGCATAACTGGGGGTCAATTAAGTTTTATTAATAAAACGACTGTTAAAAGTAAGGTAGCAGGTACAGCTCAGTATGTTTCAGTAAGAGAAAATCAACAGGTTAAATCGGGAGAGACAATTGTAAGGATTCAGAGTGATGAAGTTGAAAAATCTTCAAAAACTGCTTCCCTGAACATTGAAAGTGCACAAAAGCAGGTAGATGCTGCTAACGAAAAGCTTGAATACTATAAAATTTATGCTCCTTTTGATGGAACTATAATTGCACAGGATATAAATTTAGAGGATAGCCTTAAAGCGGGCAGTGTAATTGCGAAAATTGCAGATACAAGTCAGCTTGCCTTTGACGTATCCATTGATGAACTGGACATATCTAAAATGAAAGTAGGGCAAAAGGTTTCTACAACATTTGATGCCTTTACTGAAACTTCTATCACACCAATTAATGGCGAAGTTAGTAAAATTGCCATGGAAGGAACCTCGCAAAATGGTGTTACCACATATACGGTTACCATTAAGATAACTGACAATTATGAAAAAGTTAAAAGTGGAATGAATGCAAATGGAGAAATTTTAGTAAGCAATGTAACAGATGTATTATATGTGCCTATAGAAACAATACAAAAACGTGGTGATAAAAGCTTTGTTTATGTAAAGTCTAATGGTTCCGGTGCACAAACCCAAGGCATGCGAACTCCTCCAAATGGTGGTTTCGGGCAAGGCACAGATTCAAATAATAATAGTGGTGTAGGTGGAAATAGTACAGGAAACTTTAAAAATAGTAATAGAAGTACTGGAAATGCTAATAATTCTAATAGATCATCAGCGGGAAGCTTAGCGAGAAACAATTCCTTCTCAAAAACAAATAATAATTATTATGCAAATTCAACTCTTAAAGTGGTTGAAGTGGGAGCCTATAATGACAGTTATATAGAAATAAAAAGTGGATTAAGTGAAGGAGATACAGTGATATTGCCACAGATTCAAACATCATCTACTACGCAGTCTACGAACACACAGGGAGGATTTGGAGGATTTGGTGGAGCGGCTAGAATGAGTGGAGCACAAGGAGGATATCAAGGAGGAGCACAAGGGGGAACACAAAGTCGTAACTCATCAGGAGGTAAGAATTAATGATTAGGATATCCGATATGTACAAGATATATGCCATGGGGGATAATAAAGTTACTGCACTCAATGGCATAAATCTACATATAAGAGCTCATGAGTTTGTTTCCATAGTAGGTCAATCAGGCTCAGGTAAATCCACACTTATGAATATGCTTGGCTGTCTTGATGTACCAACTTCAGGAAAATATATGCTAGATGAAAAGGAAGTTAGTAAACTTAAGGATGATGAGTTGGCAGAGATTAGAAATAGGAAAATTGGTTTCATCTTTCAAAAATTTAATCTCCTTCAGAGGCTATCCTCTTTAGAAAATGTTGAACTTCCACTTGTTTATCAAGGAATTCATGCAAAAGAAGTTAGAGAAAGAGCCATTAAAGCTTTAAGAAGTGTGGGACTAGAAGACAGAATGCATCATAGGCCTTATGAACTTTCTGGAGGACAACAGCAAAGGGTAGCAATTGCAAGAGCCTTGGTAACGGATCCCCCTGTAATACTTGCGGATGAGCCTACAGGAGCTTTAGACAGTAAAACAGGAATAGAAGTAATTAATATTTTAAAAGAGCTACACTCTAAAGGGAATACAATAATTTTGATTACTCATGATAATACCCTTGCCCAGCAGGCAAAGAGGTTGGTAAGACTTCAAGACGGTGAGATTGTAGAGGACAGAGAGGTTGACCAGCAAGTAAAGAGAGTGGTAAGGCCTCAAGGCAGTAAAATACTAGCAGGCAGGGAGGTGGCACAGTGAAATTACTTCAAGCTTATAGGATGGCAATAAAAAGTATATTAAGTAATAAGGGAAGATCATTTCTTACAATGCTTGGAGTTATAATAGGTGTTGCCGCAGTGATTGCTGCAGTAGCTTTTGCTGAAGGTAGTACAAAGAATATTACAAGTTCAATACAAAGCCTTGGAACCAATCTTATAAATATTTCTATAAAAGGCCGGGGCAGTAATAGAAATGTTACTTATGGTGAGCTTTCTGCTTTTCAAAAAGAAAATTCTGATTTAATATCAGCTGTGGCGCCAACTGTTACTAGCAGTGTTACAGCAAAAAATGGTAGTAAAACAAGAGATACTTCAATAATTGGAACAAGCCCTGAGTATGAACAGATAATAAGCAGGCATATATCCAGCGGAAGATTTATATTACAACTAGACATTGATTATAATTTAAAGACTGCACTAGTGGGCACTGCAGTAGTTAATGATTTATTTAAAGGAGAAAATCCATTAGGAAAGACAATAAAAGTTAACGGACAGGTATTTAAAATAGTTGGTGTTTTAGAACAAATAGATAATGGACAAGATAGCGGGGATGACGACAAGATTATTATACCCGTAACTGTTGCCACTAAACTTACTAATCAAGCAAGAATAAGTAATTTTTCTGTTCTAACAACTAACGAGACAGTAGTTGATCAAGCTGTAACTAAGCTGAAGGATTTTCTCTATAGTAAATATAAAGATGAGAATGCTTACAGTGTAATGAGTGCAGCTCAGATGCTTTCAACCCTTAGTACAGTGACAGGTACAATGATGTTGATTTTAGGAGGCATAGCAACTATCTCTCTTATCGTTGGTGGAATAGGAATTATGAATATAATGCTGGTTTCAGTGACGGAGAGAACTAGGGAAATTGGAATAAGAAAAGCTATAGGAGCCAAGAAAAGAAATATAATGATTCAATTTGTTATAGAGGCTCTTGTGGTTACAGGTATGGGAGGTATAATTGGGATATTATTAGGACTAGCTATAATTAAATTTATTATAGGAGGACTTAAGTTAGTTCCTGAATCCTACTCCTTAAAATGGATTTTGCTTTCTTTTAGTTTTTCATTGATGGTTGGGGTTATTTTTGGAATCTATCCAGCAAGAAAGGCCGCAAATTTAAATCCAATAGATGCTTTAATGTATGAATAAATTAGAAAGTATATATTACTACAATTGCTAACGCTTGCTCAATTGCATTTTACGTAATATACACTTTCTGCATCGTATTAAAGGAAAGAAATTACAAAATTTTATAATTTCTTAATTGAAAAAAAGGAGGGTTTAAAATGAAATTTCGAAAATCTACACTGAGCATTTTTTTAATAATGACATTGTTTATGAGTATAATAAATTCATCTTTTACTTTTGCAACAGATGCTTTTGACTATTCCGCTGCGGTTTTAAGGATGAAGCAACTTGGAATTTTAGATAGTTCAGTAAGTAATGTTACTAAAGTTATGACAAGAGGTGAATTTGCTAAAGCTGTAGTAATTGCAGACAATTTAATAGATGTAGCATCAGCTGTTGAGGGTTCTACTGTATTTCCAGATGTTGCTTCCTATAGTGCCCTAAGTGGTTATGTAAATATACTGTTGAATAAGCAATTAATCAGCGGCATGGCAGATGGAAAGTTTCACCCAGAAGCTTCAATAACTTATTCAGAAATTTGTACTGCCCTTGTAAAGTTACTAGGTTATGCAGATAGTGATTTAAAAGGAACTTGGCCATCAAACTATCTAAGTAAGGCTTCAAGTTTGAAAATCACCGATAATTTAGGACTTAAGAAAAATGATAAGGTTACCATTAGGAATGCAGCAGTAATGTTTGACAGGCTCCTCAATACTAATGTAAAAAGCGGTGGAACAAGCGGTACTAATAATGCTAGTCAAGTAATGTTTTCTGATTCAATAAATTTATATTCGGATTGTATTATTGAGGACAATTCAGAATCCTACAGTAATTTAGCAAGTGACGAAGTATTAACAGATAAAGGTGTTCTGCATATTGCAGATAATACTTCAAAGCTTCAAGTTGGAACAACCTATAGGCTGAAAATAGAGGATGGAGAAATTACAAAAGTTTATGGTAAGGTTAAAGAGACAGAAACTATTACTGTAAATAGTATGGTAGGTAGTATTATTTATTATGAGGAAGCTGGAAAAGAAAAAAATATGACGCTTCCAGCTAGTATTAGTTATTATTATCATGGTGAAAAGAAAGATTATAAAAGTGTAAGTAGCCTTTTATTAACTAATATGTCAATAATATTTGACAGTAGCACTAACACGGCAGGAAATTATGCTGTAATTACAGATCCTATATATAGTAAACCACAGCTTGCTTCAGATTTTAATCCACTGTCAGATAAACTTGGAGATATAACTTTTGATGCAGATACTAAGATAATAAAAAACGGTAAGACTATAACAAAAGGTCAGATTAATGATATGGATGTAGTCTATAGTGTTACAGATATAAATGGTAACAATAAGTATGTACTTGTTGTTGAAAATTATATAGAGGGAAATATTACAGCTTTTCTTGCTAACGCATACAGTTCAAATGGAATTCAAATAGACAAGACGAGCTATAATTATAGCAATGATATGGACATAGCAAAGCTTTCATCTTTCACAGCGGGCGAGTTAGTAGCCATAATACTAGGATATGATGGCAAGGTAGTAGATATAAAAAACATAGATCATAAGGCAGGAAGTATAGGAGAATATATAATACTAGGGAATTCTAAGACTTCAGATAATCTAGCAGATAATGAAATTCTTACGGATAAAGGAACTCTTACCTATATGAATGATCTTGGTTCTTTAGAAGTAGGTTCAAAGTATGAATTATATGTTAATGATAGTCTCATTACAAAAATAAATAACAAAGAGAATTCTACAGAAAATTATGTGATAACGGAGAAAACAGGGTTAGAAATGAAATGGAAAAATAATAATAATGAAGTTAATAGTATGAAGTTACCTAAGTCTACAGTATATTATTATCATGGAAAAAACGTTAATTATAATACAGCAGTTGCTGCAATTAATGCATTTTCTTCTATAATTCTATCTAAGGGTAATAGTAATGAAGAATATGAATATGTTGTAATTGTAGATCCTTACTTCAGTGTGCCTAAGGTTTTTATGAGAGGTGATACTGAATTTTGGAATGAAATACAAAACAGTAAATATTCTTATGTCTATAGAGATGAAATGTATACTATGAATCCATTTAATATTGTTAGCTATGATGTAGTTTATTTTGTTTCAGACATATGGGATAAAAGTTGTTACATTTATGTTAACAATAAAATTGTGTATGGATTTATTGATTCTTTTGCACCAAGTAAAATTAATCCGAGCAGTATAAAAGTTAATGGTGAAACCTACGAATTAAGTCAGTATCTTGATAAGACAAAACTTAGTAATAGTTATACTGGTCAGTCCATTAAATTAATAATAGGAGTGGATGGTAAGGTAGTTGATGTTTATTAGTATCTTGAAAGAGGAACAATAACTTTTCCTATGTAGGATAAGAAATAAAGGGAAAAGAGAATCGTCAGTATTGGTGATTCTCTTTTTTGCTTATTCCAAATCCTAATTATGTAAATCTTTTGTAATTGTCAACAATTTAAATAAATATTATTTTTGAGTTAATATTTGAATAGTTAATAAGAAGCCATAGAATTCTAAAATGCTACTAAAAAAACAAAGTGCAACTATTTGCAAGCTTTAACGTAGTTTATATTAGACAAATAAAATGAAAGCTTATTATTTGTTTAAGAATTATATGATATAATTAACTGTAATTTGTAAGAACAAATATTAGGATGTGAACCTATTAGGAGGAATTTAGTATGATAAGCAATGATGATGTAAAAGTATCAGAAAAAGAGGCGGCAAATATAGAACTGCATCTTAATGAATATGATAGAGGGGTAATGTCAGATTTCCAAAAGGAATTTTTGAGAGAAGAACTAGCTGAGCTTCCACCATTAGAGGATGGACAAGTATCTATTAATGGTATATACACCTTTGACATAGGAGATAAAATTGAGGTTAGCGTTTATTTAAGAAATGGAATGTCAAGCCAGATTAATTTTGACAAAGTTCCATTGGAAATTGTTAATAATAAGGGGGACTTACTTGCAAAGCAAACTATGGATATGAAGGATTTTGGGTTGTTACCTCCTTTTTCTGCAAGACCATATAAAGTTTATTTTGATAAGGCAAGCGTATTTGTTGATACAATTTTAAAGGATGATTGGAAAATACAATTTGAAGAGTCACTTAGTACTATAAACACCATAAAGGTTGAATTTGAGGAGATGGCTGAAGATATTGACCATGAATTGAAAAGCGGCTTTATAAAATTTTTAGATGAATTGCCTTTAATAAAAGCAGGAGATGTTAATATTGAGTTGTTCAAAACTTTAAAGTGTATGGATAATTCTATTTCTATAGTTTTCATAATTCGTAATGGGTATAATAAAGCTATAACATTAGAAAAGCTGCCAATAATAGTTAAAGATGAACGCGGTGAATTAGTTGCTAGTGGAATATTTGACATTGAAAATGTAAATGTTAATCCCCATAAAGCGAAAGTTTATGACTTTACTATAACAGAAGAGTATATTGTTAATAAGGATTTTGACATAGATAAATGTAAAGTATTTTTTAAGGCATAGTATAGGAGCATAAAGGATGAAGAATAATAGAAAAAATTTGAAAAAAATATTAATTTTATTCTCAGTAATTCTGTTAATAATAGCTTCATTTTTCTTTTTTAACAAAGCTCAGAATAATAATGTTAATAATAGCAAAAATGAAAGCACTACAAAAACTGAAGAATCAAATAAGAATGATGGAAAAAATTCTGACGGTAATCTTACAACTGTTAAAGGCCAAGCAGGAGGAAATCAAACAAGTACAAGTAATAAAGATAATAAAGGTAGTAAAAATGAAGAAAAGGGTCAAACTAGCAATGATACTAAAAAAGAAGATGGACTTACGATTTTTGTTAAAGCTGCGAATTTCGGCTCTACAGTAGAACTTCTTATAGATAGAGGTAATTTTAATGAAAGTTATAAATACTATCAATTTTTCCTGGGGAATAAGCCAATATCAAATGTTGAAAGTATTACAAAAACAGAAACAACTATTTTCCCGGCTCAAGAGGTTGGAAGTGAAGTGGTACTAAATCTATTAGATGAAAATAATAAAGTGCTTAAGGAATTAAAGATAAAATTAAATGAGAAAAAATAATGTGAATCATTTATAAAGAAATAGGAGTGAAGGACAACATGAAAAAAAACATAAATAAAAAAGTACTTAGTATAGTTGCCGTTATAGTAATTATAGTAGCAATCAGTGGTATGCTTTACATAAAAAACAAACCTAATAAACCACAAGCGAATGCACCTATTACTGCAACAGTAAGAAAAGCAGCTTTTAGCTCTGTAGTAAATGTAACACTTTCAGACACAGGAAAAAAACAGTATAAGGGTGCTGTAAAATACCAGGTTTATTATGAAGGTAAACCTATAACTCAAATGGAAACAGTAGGTAAGGCTACTACAGCTTATCCATCTAGAAAAGAAAATGATAAAGTAACTATTAAGCTTCTAAAAGCAGATAATAAAGAGACCTATTCAGTAGATTTAAATCTACAAAAGGAAGAAAAAGCAAAATAAAAATTTCTAGATTCATTTATAAACAGAAAAGGATAGACAGTCTTAAAAACTATCTATCCTCTTTAATTTGTAATAATATTTAATGAAAAGTTACTCTATACTAATGACTTCTAAAGTGTCTGTAGCCACTTGTAGCGTATCTCCAACTGCGTACTTGCTTTCAATACCAGTTGAGCTTTTATAAGTTACACTAGGAATAACGCTAGAGCTTATAGTTTTAAAGGTAGCATTGTGAATCCAAGCTGCATCAAAGCCTTTAACGTATACTTCACCACCAGCAACTATAGCTGCAGAAATTTCATTTAGGTTTTTAGGGTCATTGGCATAGCTCAAATCAAAAGCTTTATTTCCAATAACTACAGTACCATTAGGCATTGTTACTGTAGCTGCATAAGCCTTCCATGCGGAAACTGTAGAAAGTGCTGCTATAATAAGTGCTACACATAGAAATTTTTTTCTTCTCATAAGTATATCCCCCTTTCGTTTAAAAAGTTTAACCTTACAAATGTATCATTTCTAAATAATATGCATTTGTATATAGTTTATCACATTATATTACGATTTAAAAACTAATTTAGTTTCAATTGTTTAAAACATGTCTTTCTTATTAAGAAAATAAATAACAAGTACCACACTAACCCCAACAATTGCAACCACATACCAAAATCCTAAGCCGGCGCCAGTAACACCGAAGGGTACTCCAGTTACATTCATACCCCATAGTCCAGAAAACATATTAGGTATAGCCATAACTATAGTAATAGCAGCAAGAAATTTCATTACTATATTAAGATTATTTGATATAACAGAAGCATAGGCACCCATAGTTCCACTTAAAATATTACTATAAATAGTACACATCTCTATAGCCTGTCTGTTTTCAATAATAACATCGTCTAATACGTCTTTATCTTCTTCATACTTTTGAAGAATGTCTAATTTAAGCATTTTTTCCAAGGTAAGTTCATTTCCTTTTAAGGAAGTAGAAAAATACACAAGAGATTTTTCTAAAGCTAATAATTGAAGAAGCTCTTTATTCTTTAAAGCTTTATGCAACTGTTTTTCTACTATATAGCTTTTCTTATCAATTTGTTTTAAGTATATTAGATAATAGTTAGCGATTCTGTATAAAATTTGAAGCATGAATCTTGAACGCTTAAAAGTAAAGAAGGAGCTGATTTTTCCTTCGCTGAAATCTGATAATATCTTACTGTTTTTTAAACAAATTGTTATTATGAATTTGTCAGTATGGATAATGGCTAAAGGGTAAGTGTCATAGGTTAAAGAATTATCATCCATATCTGTAAAAGGAATATCCAGGATAATTAATGTACTATCTTCTATGTCAATACGAGAAGTTTCTTCTTCGTCTAGTGCTGCCTTTAAAAAATCCATAGGTACATTAGTGTTTTTTGAAACGAGCACTAATTCTTCATCGGAAGGATCCACCAAGTTAATCCATGAGCCTGGCTCTATATTTTCGGGCTTTGTTAACTGCCCATTTTCTGCACTTCTATATATTGAAAGCATTTAAGCACCTCCTAGAATGTTCTTATTTTTTAATTATAGTAAACTTTTAATAGATATACAACCTAATGCTTTATTTTTTATTTTTATAAGGATTAACATAGTATTAAAGGTATTAAAATAAATAAAATAAATAATGGAAATTAAGTAAATGTTATGTTATAATTTATAAGAATTTACAATTCGATACAATGGAAAAAATAGTATAGTAATTAAATAATTACCTTGTTTAAAAGGCGATAGCCTTTTATATAAAGACTGTAAATTACAGTCAAATAAATGTGAAAAGGGGGAAAAAAATGGGCAAATTTAAAAAAAGGCTTAGTTCAATGTTAGCTGTAGTATTAACAGCCTTCACTTTTCTAAGTTCTGTACCAGTAAAAGCTACTGAAATTACTCCAAATGTAACTTTTGTAGGAGTTGAACATTCACCACTAGTAGTTGGTGATTCTGAGACCTTCTATTTAAGTGCTATGGGAGCAGACAAAGTTCAGTACAGGGTGTTCCAAAACAAAATTGGAACAGACAAATGGGAAGAATTAACTAAGGGGTATACCCTTGCTGAGAATGCAAATGCAATCACTCCAGTTAATGGATTAACTAAGTATGAAGTTGGAAAGTACAAGCTTTCTATTTGGGTAAAAAAAGCAGATACAGAAGGCAAATACAAAAACAAAACCGGTAGCTATGATAGTTACTATATAACATATTTAAATTGTGTAAACAAAGATAACAACAACAGAGTTTATACTAATGGTGATATGAATGTTGAAAAGGATAACTATGTAGTTGGAGAAACAGTAAAGGTAAGTGGAATAAAAGATATTTCAGGAATGAAAGATCCATATACTTACAAATTACACATTTATGATGTGAACAGTAATGAGTGGAAATTGGATAAAGGGGCTTATAGAAAAGATTTGAGCTTCGTACCTGATAAACCTGGTACTTATGTTCTAGATGTTTGGGCTATGTCATCAAACTCTACTTTATGGGCTAAAGAAACTAAGTTAAATGGACGTATGTATGAAGCTTGGAAATTAAAAGTAATAACTGTTACTGAAAAAGTAGAAGAGCCAGAAGTTAACATCGTTGAAAATGGTGTAATATTTGGTTCTCAAGATGCAAATAATCCAATGCAAATAAACAAAAATGTTAACATAATTGCAAAAAATGTGGCTTTTAACAATGTAAATGTTAAAGGCAATGTTACTGTTACTGGAGACTACACAACTTTAAATAATGTTAAAGTTGAAGGAACTTTAATTATTAATCCAGGTGAAAATGGTACAGTAAACCTTAACAATGTAAATGCTAACACTATTGAAGTGCTTTCAGGAGCAGCAAATAGTATTCATTTTAACAATGTTAATGCAAAAGCATTAAATGTTAACAGCAAAAATGTTAAAGAAATAGTTAGAGTAGAACTTAAAGGTGCTACTAATATTGAAAAAACAACTGTAAAATCAAATGCAATACTTGAAATCGTTAAAGGTTCTTTTGGTAATATTGAGATATTAGAAAACTCAACTAAAACTGAGGATTTTGTTGAGTTTAGAGGAAGCTTTGATAAAAATATAACTGTTAAAACTAAAGCAACTCTAAAAACAGCTAAGGATGCTAAAATTTTAAAAGTTGTTATAGAACCTGAAAATAATGAAAAAATAATTCTTGATGGTAATTTTGGTCAAGTAGAAGTAAACAAGAAAGCAGTAGTTGCTACAACTGAAAACACTAAAGTAGAAAAAGTAACTACTAATACTAGTGGAGTAACTTTAGAAGCAGGAAAAGGTTCTACAATTACAACATTAGACCAAAATGGCCAAACTGTTACACACACAGGACCAGGAACAATTGGTGAAACAGTAAATCCACCAACAACACCAACAACTCCAACGGGACCAACATCACCGACAACATATAATGTCACAAGCGTGAGCATTGATAAAACCACTGCTAGCTTAGTGGTAGGAGAATCATTAGAATTGACAGCAACAATAAACCCAAGCTATGCATCAAACAAAAATGTAACATGGACTAGTAGTAATGAAACTGCAGCTACTGTTTCTGCTAAGACTGGAACAAAAGCGGAAGTAACTGCACTATCAAAAGGGAGTACAACTATCACAGTTACAACTGAAAATGGTAAAAAAACAGATATTTGTACAATCACTGTAAATGAAAAAGCAGTCAATGTTACAGAAGTAAGTCTTAATACGACAGCAGCTAGCATAACAATAGGAAAACAATTAGAATTGGTAGCAACAATAAATCCAAGCTCTGCCACGAACAAGAATGTAACTTGGGTTAGCAGTAATGATGACATAGCTACTGTGACTGGTAATGCAGGAACAAAAGCAAATGTAACTGCAGTATCTGAAGGGTCTGCAACTATTACAGTAACTACTGAGGATGGTAAAAAAACTGCTACTTGTACAGTGACAGTTTTTAAAGACCTTGGAATAGAACAGCCTACTGTTAAAGTAAATATGGTTACTATAAATATTAACAACCCTTTATATAAAGATAAAGCAGTAACTTGTAGAATAGTAAGCTTAGAGGGAAATGAAGCCTTTTTTGATCAAGTAAATGCTGGTGACAATAAGGATGGTTTAGTTAAGTTCCAAACAGTATTAAATCCTGGCAAGTATAAAGCATATGTAAATGTTGTAGGTGTTGGGATGGCTACATTTGAAGTTACTGTAGAAGCAACTACAATTGACAGTATATTTAAGACTATAGCCTTAATGGCTAAAAATCAGCCAGAGTTAAGTGCTGTTTTAGATATTACTCCTTATGATACTGCAAATCATGCATTAACTATAAATGTTAAAGATGGCAGCAGGTCTTTAAAGGATATTTTTGAAATTAAAAATGGAGAATTAAAATTAACTACAGAAGATATATTATACTTAGCATCATTATATAAGAGCTTAGATAGTTTAAATATTAAAGTTAATGGTAAAACTGTAAGCAATATAGTAAATGATGTATTGCAAGGTACAAAATATGAGGGTAAGTCATTATTAGTTGTAATAAAAGACTTAACTTATGAAGATTTTGTTATGTTAATAAATAAATGTGTTGAATTTAAAGCTGATCCAATGATTATATCTATGGGTGATGATTCATTAACAGGTATATCTATCAATGGAATAGATATTTACAGTTCAACTGATAAACACATTACAAGGGAAGAATTAAGAACTGTATTCGGAACCGAAGGGAACTTAAGTGATGCAACTCTTAATAACTTCAAAGGTAAGAAAATAGTTATTAGAATAGGAACAGTAGATTATACTATTGATGTAAAGTAATAATTAAAAAATAATCTTGAAACTTATGTTTTAAGGTATATCAAATAAAAAATAAAAACAGAGATATTTGATGATTTAGCATTAAATATCTCTGTTTTTATTTTAAATTACATATACTCTATCACTTAATAAGTATTAACTAAGTATATCTATTTCCCTTTGAAATATTAACATAGAAATTTGATATAAATTTAGTTGGAAATGATAAGTAAATAATGTTATTTTATTGAAATTTATGATATTGTTTAATAAAATACCACTATATTAGCATATTGTGTTATAATAATCTTACAATATATTGCTTAAAAGGCAAATGCCTTTTATATAAAAGACTGAGAATTTCAGTTGACTAAATGTGAAAAGAGGGGAAAAAATGGTTAAATTAAAAAAAAGGCTTAGTTCAGTGTTAGCTGTAGTATTAACTGTTATCACTTGTCTAAGTTCTGTACCAGTAAAAGCTACTGAAGCTACTCCAAAAGTAACTTTTGTAGGGGTTGAACATTCACCGCTAGTGGTTGGTGATACAGAGACATTTTACTTAAGTTCTGTAGGGGCAGAAAAAGTTCAGTACAGAGTGTTTCAAAACAAAATTGGAACAGATAAATGGCAAGAATTAACTCCAGGGTATACTGCTGCAGTAAATGCAAATGAAATTAGTTCAATTAATGGAATAGCTAAGTATGAAATCGGAAAGTACAAGCTTTCTATTTGGGTGAAAAAAGCAGATACTGAGGGTAAATTTAAAAACAAAAGTGGAGACTATGACAGCTATTATGTTACATATTTAAATTGTGTAAGCAAAGATAATAGCAATAGAGTTTACTCCAATGGGGATATGAATGTTGAAAAGGACAACTATGTGGTTGGAGAAACAGTAAATATAGCTGGAATAAAAGACATATCAGGAATGAAGGCTCCATATACTTATAAATTACATATTTACGACGTAAATAATAATATGTGGATTATGGACAAGACTAATTATAGAGATAAGGAGAATTTAACTTGGGTGGCTAATAAACCTGGTACTTATGTACTTGACCTTTGGACTATGTCATCAAATTCTACTTTATGGGCTAAGCAAGCTAAATTAAATGGACGAGTATATGAAGCTTGGAAGTTAAAGGTAATAACTGTTAAAGATAAGGTTGAACCTACAGAAATCAATTTAGTAGAAAAAGGCGAAATATATGGTTCAAAAGATGTAAATCAACCAATGGAAATAAATAAAAATGTTAATATAACAGCAAATGATGTTGTATTAAATAATGTAAATGTCAAAGGAAATGTTACGATAACTGGAGATAATGTAACATTAAATAATGTTAAAGTTCAAGGAACTTTAGTTCTTAATCCAGGAGAAAATGGTACTGTAAACCTTAATAATGTTAATGCTGACAAGATTGAAGTTCTTTCAGGCGCATCAAATAGTATACATTTTAATAATGTTAATGCTTTGAAGCTTGTTGTTAATAGTAATAATGTTAAGAATGTAGTTAGAATAGAAATTAAAGGGAAAACAAAAATTGAAAGTACTACAGTTGCTTCAAATGTAATTCTTGAAGCAACTGAAGGATCTTTTGGAGAGATTGGAACTACTGAAAATACAGATAAAAAAGAATTTACTATAGAATTAAGAGGAACTTTTGATAAAGATATTAAAGCTAATAATAAAGTTACTATTAAATTAGCAAATAACGCTAAAGTTATAAGTATAACTGTTAATACTAATGTAAATTTAGATTTAGGAAGTGGTGCAGTAGTTACAACATTAAATAATAGCAATAATGTTACTGTTACTCAAACAGGTACAGGAATAGTTATTACTATTGTAAAACCAATTGCACCAACACCAGGAACTGGTGGTGGAACAACACCTCCAACACTCCCAACAACTCCAATTCCAGCATCTATAGATAAGTTAGTAACAGATAGTATGAAATTAATGCAAGATAATACTTACATAACTGTTAGTAATTATGATACTTCAAATATTTTAGCTAGAAGTATAGATGTTAGTATAAAACAACCTGATCTTACTTTTACAAAATTATTCCAAGAAAAGGCAGATGCAGATTTATTAGCTCTATTACCTTTTGCTGACTTAATAACAGGTATAAATAGCTTAAACATTAATATTTCAACAACAACAGGTACAATAACGAACACTGAAACTTTAAAGGCTTTCTTAAATGTAAAAAGAATAGGTACTGAATTTGCAAATATGAGTACTGTTGAACTATTATATATGTTTAAGAAAATGACTTATACAGAATTTGCAGAATACGCAAAGATATACAGTAGTGAAAATGAAGATTTCTCTATAAATGTAGAGGGACTAGAAATTAGTAAAATTTCTGCAAAAGGAACAAAAATTTATGACAAAGCAGTAGGAGATATGAGAATAACTCAAGTTGATACTAAAACAGTTTTTCCAAAAATAAATACTGATGCAATGACACTAGGAGATTTGAAAGGTACTTATATAGTTACAGCAATAATTAATAATCAAACTATTACGTTTACTGTAAATGTAAAATAATATCTTTTAGAGCCTAAATTAATTATTAAGGAACTTTATGATTAACACTAAATTAATCATAAAGTTCCTTTTATATTATAATAGTGTATAAATTTATAATATATATAATTTTTTATTAGATTACAGTTTATAAGAAAGAAAATAGCTATACTTACAAAGTTTAGGTGAATATGCTTCAAAATAATTGAAAATACATTTTATTCAATGTTATAATATAAGCAAAAGGTATGAAAGGTGGTCAATAATGTTTAACTTAAAACAACTTAAAAAAGTTTTCACTATATTAGTTTTAGCATTAAGCGTATGCTTCACGGGTTCTATAGCATATGCAAAAGAGCAATTACCTAAAATTAATTTTGTAGGCATGGAGCATTCACCTCTAGTTGTAGGGGATAGCCAGAGTATTTATGTTACATCCGATTATGAAGGCATGGTTCAGTATAGAGTGTGGATTAGTAAAGTTAATACCAGTACTTGGGAAGATATCACAAAGGGATATACTAAGGCTGTAGATGCTAAAACACCTTATGTAATAAGCCCAGATAGAAAGTTTGCGGAAGGAAAGTACAAGCTATCGGTTTGGGTTAAAAGGGCAGAGGTTGAAGGCATAAATAAGGGAAGTCAAGGAAGTTATGACACATACTACATAGCAAACCTAAACTGTGTTAAGAAGGATGATAATAACAGAGTATATGTAAACAAGGCCATGGATATTGAAAAGGAAGAATATACTTTAGGAGAAAAAGTTATAATCAATGGCATTAAGGATGTAACTGGTATAAAAGGACCTTATAAGTATAAACTACACTATTTTTCACCAAGCAAGGCTAAGGATAAAAACTCTGGCTGGGTAAAAAATGTTACTGACTATGATAATAAAATAGAATGGATACCAACTGAACCAGGAATCTATGTTTTAGATGTGCATGTAAATACTGAAGCATCTACTACTTGGAATACATATCTAAAGAAAAAGAAAGAAAATAAATTAGATAATGTAGTAGGTACCTATGAAGCATGGAAACTCAAGGTTATTACGGTTAAAGAAAAAATTCAAGATGAAAAAGAAATTAATCTTAATGAGCCAAATAAAGTTTATGGTGCTTTAGATCAGAATGACCCCAAAATTATGAATAAAGAAATTAATTTTTTAGCAGAAAGTATTACTTTAAAGAATATTAAGCAAACAGGAAATATTAATATGTTAAAGGAGAAAGGCATACTTAACAATGCTGAAATTACAGGAAATATAAATATACAAGGAAATTATTGTAACGTGTATAATGTTAAAGTTAAGGGAACAATCACTATTAACCCAGGCAATAGTGGAATTGTGTATTTAAATAATGTACAAGCGGATGAAATTCAAATTTTATCTGGCGCCACAGAAAGCATACATTTGATTAATGTTACAACTCCTGTAGTTATCATTAATAGCGATAATATTGTTAGAGTGGAAACCTCGGGGGAAACAGTAATTGACAAGGTAGCTATTAAATCAAATGCTATTTTAGAAAATGCTAATAGTAATATTAAGGAAGTAGAGATAATGGCAAAGGATAATAGTGAAGTAAATTTAAAAGGAAATTATGAAATTGTAAATGTTACAAAAACTGTGGAATTAAACATTTTAGATGGTAAAATCAATAAAATGTATACCACTGTGCCTTTTACCTTAAAGTTAGAGGATACGGCATTTATTACTGAGCTAGATAAAAATAATCTTGAAGTAAAAGTAAGTGGCAAGGATACAAATATTAGCACAGTGAAAAATGATGCTACAGTTGTAATACCTGGAGGAAGCACAGGGGGAAATGTTACACCTCCAATTGAGAACAACATTTTAAAAAGTATAGACATAGTATTAGATAATGGAAAAGAGATTGCTACAAGTGGAAGTGAAAGTGAATTAATAGCAGATATATCTAATACAACTAATTTTAAGGATACTGATAAGTTACTTTATTTAAGCATTAAGGTATCTAAAGATTGCACTTTGAAAATTAATGGAGTCGCCAATGAAATCATATTAAAAGCTAATCAAACTAATAAAATTTTTCCCAATGATCTGGTTCCAGGTATTGACGCAGGCAATGATGGAATAAGCTTGATTAATATAAAAAATTACTTAGTAGATCAAAATGGATATATGATAACTAATCAAACATTAACTTCTGGAAATGAAGTGAGGGCAGTAGTACTAAAGATTAAAGTGAAATAAAGCTTATCTAAATCCTAAAAGATGCTCTTGATAAAGAAAGAAGTAATGAATATTAAAATTCAAATCTTCTTTCTTTTTATATTTAAAATAGAAAAAATAAATATGACATTAGGATATTAAACCACTGTTGACAATAAAGCGTAAGTATTCGATAATAGTATGTGAAAAGCTATACATGATGATTTGAAAAATTGGAATAATAGTAAGGCAATTAGACTAAATATATTGTAGAGTATTATTTTGGGAGGAAAATTCATGGATTTGTACTCACTATTTATAATTGCTTTAGCACTATCTTTAGATGCTTTTGGAGTAGCTTTATGTATAGGGTTAAACAATCAAACTAGATTTAGAAATAAGCTAGGATTTATAATTTCCTTTGGCTTTTTTCAATTTTTATTTTCATACTTAGGTGCTTTTGCCGGGTTCCTTTTCAATACATATGTGGCTTCAATGCCAAGCATAATTGGAGGTATGATTATTGCCATAGTTGGAGTGGTTATGATTAAGGAAGGCTTTGAAAATAAAGGAGAATGTCCACTTCTTAAACCTAAGATGTATTTTATTTTAGGTGTGTCCGTAAGTATAGATGCAATGGTAGTGGGGTTTACGGTATTAAATAATATAACAAAGGTTGTATTATTTCAAAATACATTATTTATTGGGGGAATAACTCTGATAATGTCAACAATTGCCTTTGTAATTTCTAAATATCTAAAAAAAATAGAAGTTGTAGGGAAATATGCTGACTATATTGGAGGAATAATATTAATAATTTTCGGGCTAAAGATGATGTTTTTTTAAAAAGAAAGGATGATAAACATGTTACAAAAATTAAAGGATTTAAATTCATTTGAAGCATTTAAATATTTCAAAGAGATGAACGAGATTCCAAGAGGTTCTGGCAATGAGAAAGCAATAAGTGACTGGTTAGTAAACTTTGCAAAAGAACATAATTTGAACGTTATCCAAGATGAAGCATTAAACGTTATAATTAAAAAGCCTGGTACCAAAGGATATGAGAATGCACCAATTATAATACTTCAAGGTCATATGGACATGGTTTGTGAAAAAAACATAGGAACAGAGCATGATTTTGAAAAAGACCCTATTGAGTTTATTGTAGAAGGTGACATTTTAAGAGCTAATGGAACGACTTTAGGTGCTGACAATGGTATTGCAGTGGCATTTGGTCTTGCAGTGCTTGCGTCGAGTGTTATACCTCACCCACCAATAGAATTATTAGTAACTACTGAAGAAGAGACAGGTATGGGTGGAGCTCAAGCTATAGACCCTAAGAATTTAGATGGAAGAATATTAATAAATATAGATTCAGAAGAAGAAGGAACACTTCTTGTAAGTTGTTCAGGTGGAGTAAGAGAAAAAATAAAGCTTCCAATAACTTGGGAAGAAGCAGATAAAAGCTTTATAAATTGTGCAATAAGATTAAGAGGCTTAAATGGCGGTCACTCTGGAATGGAAATCAACAAAGAAAGAGGCAACGCTAACAAACTTATGGGTCGTTTCTTAATGGATTTAAGATCAGTAATAGACTTTAAAATAAATTCAATAAATGGTGGAGCTAAAAATAACGCAATTCCTCGTGAAGCTGATGCTATTATCTTATTTAGAGAAAACGACAAAGCAATTGTTATTGAAAAATTATCACAGTGGAATGATATATTTAAAAATGAACTAAATGGTATTGATCCAGATATTAATTTAGCTATTGAAATACTTGACAATAAAGTAAATAAAACTTTTTCAGATGATACTGCTACAAAAGCACTTCAAATACTTTTCTTGATTCCAAATGGAGTTAAGACTATGAGTATGGCTATCAAAGGTTTAGTACAAAGTTCAACAAACATAGGAGTTCTTACAACTAATGAAGAGAATATTGAATTCGACTCTGCAGTAAGAAGTTCTGTAAAGACTTTAAAGAAAGCAATATGTGATGAAACTATAGTACTTGCAGAAATGGTAGGAGCAGCTATAGAATTTGAATCTGACTATCCAGAGTGGCAATATAATCCGAATTCTGAGATAAGGGATGTATTCCAAAAGGTATATAATGATATATATGGTAAGATGCCTGAAATATCGGCTATACATGCAGGGCTTGAGTGTGGATTAATTAGTGATAAATTTGAAGGTAATATTGATCAAATATCTTTTGGACCTAATATTTATGATGTACACACACCTAAAGAACACTTAAGTATTTCATCAACAGATAGAATGTGGAATTACTTAATAGCAATATTAAAGGAAATAAAATAATTAAGCCACGTTAGTGGATTTTAAGAGGCTTCTACTTTTGTAGAAGCCTTTTTGTGATTTATTCCATGCATTGCTTGTATTCATTTCAATATTGAGGTATATTATTATTGATATAATAACGTGGTAAGGTGATATAAATGAATATAATTTCATATTTAAAAGAAAATAATATAAAAATTACTAAAGCAAGAAAAAGCATACTAGAAATTATAGTTTGCAGTAAAGAACCTATAAATGCAAATCTCATATATGCCATACTTATAAAAGAAGATATAAAAATAGATTTGTCCACGGTATATAGAACCTTAGATTTGTTAGAGAATAAACGGATTTTAAATAAGTTTGATTTGGGAAACAATATGTATAACTATACCATAAATAAAAATGCGCACAAACATATAATTGAGTGTGATATGTGTCATAAGGAAATGGTTATAGATTGCCCTATACCTCAGATAGAAGAACAAATAAAAGCAAAGACAGGAATAACGCTTACAGAAAGCCATGTTTATTTAAAAGGAATCTGTAAAGACTGT
>JAJYBA010000114.1 GCA_021779235.1 Bacillota bacterium | reverse complement strand
ACAAAAATCATATATTATAAAAGCAACTAAAGTATGGGAGCGTAAGGGATTTAAAAGAATTTTATGGATTTAAAAGTTTAATAACTCACAATGGTTGTAGAAGTGGTTCGATTCCCTTCGTGAGTGCTCTGTAGTATAATAAAGAAAGGAAAGTCATAAATAAAATGAAAGTTTATATTCTTCAAGAATATGATATAGAAGGTTCAGAAATTATAGATGTTTTTGATTCTTTGGAACAAGCTCAATCATATGAAGGAAGCAAGCCAGAGGATTGGACATCAGATATAAATAGTAGGGGATGGTGGGAAAGAACCATCTTTTTTGATGGATTTGGACCTAAATTTGTTAGTATAACAGAATGGGACGTAAAAACTAATAAAAAATTAGTGGATCAAGACGAACAAGAGCAAACTTATTGTGTAAGTTGTCATCATCCTATTGATATCCATAGTAAGTATGGATGCAACTATAATCATAAAGAGCCTAATTACGTAGAAATAGGTTGTACATGTCCAATACAAAATAGGATACATTATTAATCCGTGAAGGGAAATAATGAGTTATACTGTTCAATTTAAATTTGAAGTTCAAGTTGATGGAATGGTTGATAAAGATAAAGCTAAAGAATTAGCGACTATTATAACCAAAAATACTTTTGGAGAAATTCTTTTTAAAGAGTTAACTGAACCTGAAGTATTTCTTGATTAGAAAAACGACCTAAGCAAGTCACATAAACTGCTTGCACAGTCCTGATAATTGGTATTACTATAATAAAGTTATGGATTATTGATCAGTTTCAGTTAATAATTCCTAATATACTCGCTTTACATAAATTGTATTTTAATTGATTTTAGCATTTATGTTAGTGCTTGAGTATTTATAGTAGAAGCTTCGACTGCTTCCAGGACTACTAGTTTGACAAAAAAAAATGAATAATAAGTTTTAAACAAAGGAGAAGAGATGGATGAAAATAGTTTGTTGGAAGAATGTGTTGATATTAAACTAACTCCACTTCAAACATTATTATTATCTAAGACTGTGATAGTAATATCTACATTAATAGATTTTTTGGATACAAATGGATGTGTACATATTGCAAGGGTTGGTAAAAATGATGATTTGTTGCCAGACTCTGAGCAAGTAGGGGGTATTCTACTTAAATCTGCATTGACTTCTATGGAAGAAATTCGTTCCAAGATCTGGGAAAATGGTAAAAAACAAATTGGAGAAATGATTCCAGAAGAATTTGAGGGAATTGTAGGAGTATACTCTGTCTTCTTGGAAGAAGTTGCCAATGAAATTTTGAGTATGGTGTTTATGAAAGGGAAAGAATAATGGGGAAGCACAGCACAGTAAATGGGAAGCCAGCAAAGAGACTACAAAAGAGAATAGAGTTCTATGAAGAGGGTATTTCTGGAAGGTCAGCCAATAGTAGTTATCCACAAAGTGCTAGCATTAGAAACACTTTAAGAAAGCCTGGTTCGAATAAAAAATAATGCCAGGAAGAAGGAGTTTAAAGAAATGATTGGTTGTAACAGTTATTGTGTCCACGGTGGAATTTGTATATTAAAAGAAGGCCACGATGGTAAACATGATAGTGACTATTGTCAGTGGACTGATAAAGAGGCAATTAGCAAAGAAGGTGCAGATGAATTATTTTTGCGGGCAGGAGACTTACAAGGGGTTGGTCCCATGGTAGAATTTGTTCTTTCTTTGCAAGATTTTTTTGAAGGTTAGAAGATTAAATAGGGCAGCTGGTGCATTAAAGGAGGTTCGATTCCTCCTTGTCCACGATATTGGCAATATAAATATCAAAAAGTAAAAATAAGGAAGGAAATATATGAGTGATGGAAATACTGCACTAAAAGATCTAAGCGAAATGCAAAGATTAGTTATTGGTAGTGCTGTAAATTTTCTTTATAATGTCATAAATAATCAAATATATCATATAGAGAATCATAATCAAAAACTATTAGACTTTTTGAGATGTAATGAAAAAGCTCAAGAAGAATATATTCTTTTACAAAATTTTAGAGAAATTGCATCAGATATGACTATGTTGATGGGTGAAACACTTAGTGGCCTCTCAGATGAAGAAAAAGAGGATTTATCAATTCCAGGTATTAAATTGGAAGTGTTTTTACAAAGCGTTTTTAATTTAATTGCATGTGGTGGCAATGATGATGAATAAATATAATTTAAGCGACAATATTTAAAGAGGAAAAATGTTAGACGACGATTTCAAAAAAATTGAAGATTTCCTTAAACTTGGAGGGAATTCTGAGCTACAAATGTTTCAAGAATTTGAAAAATTAGTTGATGGTCTTTTTGTAGATATAGTTAAGAAAAACGAAGCAGAAGGTTTTAGTATATTGTCATCATTAGTTCATGAGAGCTATTCTGAATATGATAAAAATAGTCAAAATGTAGTTAAAGATTTTGCTATTTCAATTATTATTCTTAAGAGATTGATACTAATACTAAAAGATGATCAAGATACTAACTCTATTAAGACGGCAGATAAATCAATGTATATAACTTTAATGAAAACATTGATGAAAGAATTAAAAAAAGAAGTAAATATTCATTTGAATTTCTTTAAAGGTTTTTCAGAATATGTTGATAATATGGATGTATTGGTCAACACCGAAGATTAAAAATTGGTAGGAGCTCTGGTGATTTTGTAGTGAGTCCGATTCTCACTAGCTCCACTCATAATAAACATTTACTCATATTATTGATATTTTATCAAAATAAGTATATACTATTAGGTATACACTAAGCGAGGTAATATATGAGTACATTAAAAGACAATCACTTATTCTTTGAGATCAAGAATAATAATCGCAAAAAATATTTTGCACAGTCTGCTGATCCAGAGAAGTACGTAGCACGCTCATTGCGTAAAGCTAACAATGGATCATTTGGAAGGCTAAAGGCCCACGATGCCAAGAATTACAATAAAATGGTTATTGGGACGAGCCTAGGATCAAAAATGTAACACAAAGAAAAGGAGTATAATATGGAAGTATTAAAGGAAGCGATTCCTTTAGATAAAAGTTATATCCCATTAGGGGGAGACATATTATCTAATAGTGATCATCCTCTTTTAATCATAGAGAATGTTTACTATTTAGATAAGTATTCAGTGAGAGTTGATAAAAATTATCATGAACACTTAGCAAAACACGAACTAATACAAGAACTTCTCAGAAGAAGAGAAATTATTTTTCAACAGCATAGGCTCGATGAAAAAATGTTCCCTGGCAAGATAGATCCTGTAATCCGCAGCTCAATGACCTACTATCAGTATCTTATAAGTCATGATTATGCAAGATATCAAAGGATTTATTATTCAAAATATTTTTTGAAGCCTCTTCGTAAACGCCGAGTTAAAATAGGCGTCAAGGCTATGGTAAAAACAAATCATGCATGGTGTGTAAGGGAAGGAACAAGGACAATTCCTTGTATGTTTTGGTATGGTACAAAAGCAATGCCTGTAAGTTTCCTTATAAACAATAATTTTGTATATCGTGGTAATCTTTATACTGATATCTTAGAGAGAAATATAGAGAGAGGGTAATGAAAGTTAATTCCAATGATGAAGACGAAAATAGTATAATAATAGCAATGGAAGTGGGTTATCAATCATTAGCAGATTTAGCAGCTCTTTATAAAGATATTAATGAAGAACTGTTAAAGCAATTAGGTATTTTTGAAGGTAAATCCACAAAAGAAATTAAAAAAGAAATTAATATTTCCCTTCAAACGGTTAATGTAGAAAAAGAACTTTTATCAAAGATAAAAGCTTCACAAGAAATAATTAAAAGATTCAATAATTCTTTAGAAGAAAAAGGAAAATAATATGTGTGAAAAATGCGGAGTTGACCACCCCACGGCTGAGGAATTGACATTTAATCAAGTACTAATGATTGTGGGAGATATTTATTCAGAGATGTCTGGAGGAGTTCAATTACTATCAGACAAAGCAAAAACCTCAGTTGAACAAGAATTGATTTCAGCTCTTCAAAGTAGTATGACTACTATAATGGAAAAAGTAAATTCATTTATTGATGACCTTGAAGAGAAAGAAACGCAACTGCGGATGGATATCGAAGCGGTATAGTTTGTAAGGTAACCCCATATGGTACATATAGCTGGAGTTCGATTCTTCAGTGGGGTACAAATATCAGATACTTTTACCAGGTATTATGTAGATTGTTATGTAATTGTAACATTAATCTACTTGACGAGCTGGCAAAACTCTATTATTATTTTATAATGACCGCAGGTCTAGGGGCGGATGGGTGGGGTAGTAACTCTATGTGATCAATTGTCTTGGATTACCGCTGTTAAAGCGGTATATATCACTGTTAATCAACAGTTACTCATTCAATGATCAATTGATGACTATTAATCCCTAATATTTAAGGTGTATTAGAATCAAATTAAGAAAGGATAATAGATGCATAATAGTAAATTCAAAGTAAATGATGAAGTAGTCTTTTTGACTGATTCATTTAATAAAGGAATAAGATTCACTGTTACTAAAGTATTTTTTCAAATGGTGGAACCTGATAATTCCGACTTAGATGTTTTTAGTTATGAAATAACCAATGGAAGTCAAGTTTTGAGAAAGTCTGAAGATGATCTCTATTGGATTCCTTCAGGAACTATTAATAGACCAAAGGAAAATTAATGGTCAATAATTGAGGAGCATAGAAATCCAGATGAGTGATGATAAAAAATTTGAAGAAGAAAGTTTATGTACTTGTGGTCATACATTAGAAGACCATCATAAATGGTGGCTATCTAATGGTAGCCTTTTTGTTGATGAATGTGAATTTTATGGGTTTGATGAAAGCGGCGGAATGATGCCAGGTCCCA
Source organism: Bacillota bacterium (assembly GCA_021779235.1). Classification (GTDB taxonomy): domain Bacteria; phylum Bacillota; class Clostridia; order Clostridiales; family Clostridiaceae; genus Clostridium_AD. The sequence continues at coordinate 619 of JAJYBA010000114.1, read as the reverse complement.
ATAAAAATGACCCATGGGTAGAACATTGCCAAAAATTTGTATTAGCAGGGTTAAATCCTATAAAATTTAACGGAAGTAATAACTAAAAAGGAAAATTATGGCTATTGAAACAATAACAGAGATTATACAATCTAGAACATATCAAACATCTAACTGTAAACATTGCGGAGAAAGAATTGAACGAACTATTTATGAACAAAAAGGATGCGAGCCTCGTTTGGGAAATTGGTATCACTCAAAAAGTGATAAACATAAATGGTCAGAAAAAGAATGTGATAGTACTGGGGCTGAACCTCCCAGAGAAATACCAAATGTAAAATGTGAAAAGTGTGGTGAACCTCTTTATTACCAGGAACCTTATGACGAACGTGGTAGTGAGTGGCTCCATATAGCAACAAAGGACTGGTTTTGTGATTCTACTAGAGCAGAGCCAGACTGATTAGTTTTAAAACCCCGTATGGTACATTGTTAGGGTCCGATTCCCTAACGGGGTGCGATTGATAACCGAGTCTCATCTCTCCATAGGCATAGGAGGAGAAAATTCCGGGCAATCTATATAATATGTTTCGTTTATTTGTTCGGGCGTATTTGATGACAAAACAAGGGAATAGTTATGGGT
>JAJYBA010000113.1 GCA_021779235.1 Bacillota bacterium | reverse complement strand
AGCGCAGTTATGCACTTATCATTTTTATATATACATCTTTCATAAAAAGGACATTCATCTTTGAATTCTTCAGGGGAAGGTGCCTTTCCCGCAAGAGAATATAACTTTTCATCATTATAATTAAGCGACTTCATACAACGTAGCAATGATTTTGTATAAGGATGCAGTGGATTTTCAAGCACTTCTTCCGTGGTACCTTCCTCCATAACTAAACCTCCATACATTACTATTACTCTATGGCATATATACTTAACCACATCAAAATCATGTGTTATTACAATAATGGAAGATTTGTTTTTCACGTTTATATCTCTTAAAAGCTCCAGCACTTTTTTCTGAAGCGATGCATCGATAGCAGTGGTAGGCTCATCTGCAATAATTATTTCTGGTGAACATATAGTGTTCATAGTAATAAGTACCCTCTGACAAAGACCCCCACTTAATTGAGAGGGAAACATATTATAAATAACCCTTGCATTTTCTATACCAGCCTGCTCCATCCCATTTATAATTCTTTCCTTTGTTGCCCTTTCTCCATGAACCTTTAAAACCTCTTTAATCTGTATGCCCACTCTTTTATAAGGATTAAGCGCCGCCATAGCATCCTGAAAAATATAGGATATTTTCTTTCCCCTTATACCCCTCATTTCCTTTTCTTTAAGTTTTGTAATCTCCATATCATGAAAAAGAATGCTTCCAGCGTCTATTCTAAAGCTTCCATCATTTATTAGTCTTAGTATGCTGGAAGCAGTTACAGTTTTGCCACTGCCAGACTCACCTAATACTCCAAGAATCTCCCCTTGGTTTAATTGCATGTCCACACCACGAAGCACCTGTACAAATCTATCACCATTTGAAAATGATACCATCAAATTATTTATATTCAGTATCCTATTACTATTCATAACTTCACATCCACACTAATAATTATTTTTTGTAATTGTGTTAAATAGAGCATCCACAAAATTATCCTCTATAGTATTACTTTTTGCTCCTTCATCAGGTTTTGAAATAGTCAATATTGTAGGTACAGCACCAATATAGTATAAAACCTGACTAGAATCCGGTCCCTTATGTAGAATATTGGATGCACTTTCCTTATTTATATTCTTCTCAATATTAATTCCGCTACTTTTCATGTTTAATTCTAGTTGATGATAAAAAGCCCAGGCAAAATATCTTGTTATAGGAGCTTGCTGAGAGTTCATTACTAAGGTGTCTCCTTTTACATTCATATTAGTAAGATCAATATTTACTACGGTATGCTCTAAAGAATATAAGGAATTTTCAGTATAATTTTTTACACCTGAATAGTCCTCCATAAGGTTTCCATCCCAAAAGGCGATTATGATAGACCTTCCTTGTTTTTCTTTGCTATCATAAAGCTTTTTTGCTAGTTCTATAGCAAATCTTAGTTTTCTTTCTGCGTTTTCCTTGTCATAAGATAGGTAATTGTAACCCATACTTATCATTATTGCTTCACTGCTCAGCTCTTTCTTACTTCCTTGTAATATTCCAATAACATTTCTTCCTTTGTAAGGTAAGCTGTAGCTCTTCATATCAATATTAATTTTAGAATCTTCTTTAAGATATTCTGCAGCGACTTTTGTCATATATATTAGGACTTTATCCGAAGGTTTACTGCTAAATACTGGTGGCAACTTATCATCATTACCTATAATATCTATTACTCCTAAAGCCTTCGAGTCTTTTCCTAGTTTATCCGCAAACTCTTCAATGGCATTTCTTGAATATATTTCTTCATCAAATACAACAAATTTATTTTCAAAGACACTATAATCCTTTTGATTAAACATATCTAGGTTGCTAGCATTATATACTTCGCCTTTTAATGTATAATCTCTGTATTCCTGCAGTGAGAAGTCCTTGCCTAAAACAAGTTCTCTTTTACTATCAGAATTATTTATACTAAAATCATATTTATCCGCTGAGTAAAGCTTATCTATATTATAATCTTGAATGAAATTTTGCTTAATAGGTTTAAAGCCTGTCTTTTCAAGTGAGTTTTGAAGATTATCTGCAGTGTATTTTGCGTCAATGCTTCCTAAGAGTACCTGATCCTTAAAGCTCCAATCTATAATACTTGATACTTGTTTTGCAGAGATTTTATTATTATAATTGCTAATTAACCCTTGAGCTGTAATGATAATTATTATAGCACTTAAAATTAAGCTTGTTGCTTTAATAACTTTCCCTTTGAATATTTTTAAACTAAACAATCTTCTAAAATATACAACAAACTTGGAATCTTTACTTTGAAGTTTTTCTCTTAACCCTTCTCCAAACAAATTAAAGCCAAACATACTTATAAAAAATGCGGCAGCAGGTGATAATACAGTCCAGGGTGCAGTGCCTAAATAGGCTATAGATGTTGATAGCATGCTTGCCCATTCCGGCTCGTAGCTGATATTTATAGCTGTGATTATGTCATTAGCAGTATCTGATACTACCCTAAGGTTACCTACATATACTCCAAAGAATCCAAGCTCCATAATCATTGAAAGTACAAGAGCCATTTCCATAAATAAAAGTACTGTTAGCTCTGGTGCTAGGTGAGGCACCACATTTTGAGCTGCAATTTTTAAGTTGCTTTTGCCAATAGCTCTCTCCCCAGTTATGAAGGACTCTGATAATATGTTTTCTACTCTTTCTCTTATTACTCCCGCCATTTTGGCCCAACCAACTAAAGCAAGCACTATAACAAAGGCAATTATAGACTCATTTTTAAATAACCCCAGAAAATAACTTTTCTTTAGAATCAATAAACTTATTATTAGCGCAGGAATAGCACTAAATAAAATACTAAATAAACTAATGGCAGATTTACAAATAGAATTTCCAAAACCTGCAGCAAGTCCCACAGGTAGTGCAATAACTAATCTTCCTAGAACGATTAAAACCCCAAGTTGCATGGTAAGTCTTGTTCCATAAATAATAATGCTAAGCACATCTCTTCCTAGAAAATCTGTTCCCAATATGTTTTCCTTTGATGGTGGAAATGGTGCACCTTTTAGTTGAAGAGAACCACTTTGGGAAATTGTTGATTTTATATTCTCTATTACATATGGATTAAAACGAGCTAATGTTTTTGGAAACAATATAATAATTACTATAACTCCTATTATTATACTGCCAACTAAAAGAGATAAGTTAGGTTTTTTCATGATGGTAACCTCCAAAGTCCAAATCGTTAAATCATCATTTTCACTACTTCAATATTAATGACTTCAGAAGGAGGCTTCCCTTCTGAAATGTGGTTAAGCATTAATCGTATTCTTTGCAGAATTAATTCTTTTAAAGGGATTAATAATTAATGAAATTATCTTTAGTATGAAAATTAAAACACAATATATTAAACCTATTCCAATAATTAGACCAATACAAGTTTTAATATCTCCATCCTTTAAGTAGCAAAACAGTTGGTATACTATTCCTTGATATGAAAATAAATATTCAACTATAATTAAATTCGATATTATTACATTTAATACTGCGGGTAAGGTTTCTATCACTCTTATAATCACACCTAGTAAAAGATGGTTTATTAGTATACTAAAGTTCGACACCCCTTTTGCTCTTGCTGCAATTATATAATCTTTGTGAATTTCTTCTCTTACAGCAATTTCTGCTATTCTTGATATATAGGCAGTAGGAATAATAGCAAGGCAAATAAATGGAAAAATAAATCTACCCACCTTATCATTACCTAGAATAAACGAAAGCAACCTGTGCTGACATAAAAAAGCATTTAAAAGTTGTAGCAAAATAGCAATAAATACACCTGGCAGTGACAACACCCCTATAGTTCCAAGCGATCTTACGCTACTACTTTTCTTGTATCTAAATCCATTTAAAGCTCCACTTAAGGTACCAACTAAAAAAGCAAAGGTCATAGAAGCTAAAATCAATGTAATACTCTTAATAATAGAAAAACCTATAATAAAAGATACACTAAAACCACTTTCAGTTTTACCAAAACCCTGTGAAAGAAACTCTCTCATATTTGCAATTGCTTTTTCAGCTATTATGAATATTGAGCAATTGGACATATACATTCCATTATATGAAACAACATCAAAACTTTTAGGTATATAGGTGATAAATACAATTAAAAATACTGCAAATATCATTGTGAGTGTTAACAACGTGGTTTTTCCTATAACCTGGAATACAGAACTATAGTATATGCTTTCTGTTTTGATTCCTAAAAACCTGCTTGAAGGAAGCATCTTAAAATATAATTTTAGCAAATAAACTAATATAGCTATTACTATAAGTATCGAAATTAATATTATCTCCCTAGGCTTTAATAATCCATGAATCCAATCTTTATAAATGTCCCTATGGAAATACTTCATCATGGAACTACCTATAATATTAAGCCCGTCTTGGCGTATATTATTTATATAGTCATTTACACTCATACTATAAATATCCTCAGTATCACCATATAAAAATATCCCTGTAACATCCTTGGCTAAAAAGGCTTCATTACCATTTTTATCCCTAGCCGGCACCGTTTTAAAATTATTACTTTGCAAATATGAGCTAATGTTACCCATTAGTGCCTGTCCCAATATGCCAGATGATGATAAGTACAGTGTGCTACTTTTACTTCCGTAAGTACCGTCTAATAAAATTACTTCTGATTTATTAAGGGGATATAAAGGGTGGTTAACATAATATTTTGAACCTGCCATGCCTTCTTGAAAGCTATTAAAGGCAGCAAAGATTATTGTTTTTTCTGGCTTTGATTTTTGCATTTTTAAGGTTCTGGCAAATTCCAGCATCATAGCTGTTCCAGAAGCATCATGAAGACTGCTTGAGCCAAAACTATCACTTCCACTTCGTCCCGTACCATCCACATAAGAAGATATAAATAAATATCCAGCAGATTTACTTGTTCCCTCAATCTTACCTAAAATATTTGGTGTATCCATAAGCTTAAATGACACGTCCACCTTTAAATTAACATAGTAATCCTTCTTCATACAATCTATTAAAGATTCAATGGTGCTACTGGAAACTCTGTAGATGAGCATTGATTTTCCATTCTTTGATTTCATATCAAAAGCTTGCTTTTGTGCTAAATTACTATCTGTAAGAATTATAGCCTTACATCCATTATCCATTGCATATTCAAGGTCCGTATCAGTAACTATATTCTTACTTGCAATAACGAAATTTTCTAAAGTTTCTTTAGGAACTGTCTTTATATCTTTGTCACAAAAATAGATTTTTCCTTTAATATTTCCACTGCCTCCAAAACCATTTAAGACCTCTCTAAAATCCTCGCCATATTTAAAGCTTTTAACTACATTATTATTTTTATCCCAAATACTGAGCTCTGGAACTGAATCGTAAACTGGTAACATTGTTTTAAGTTTCTGATAATAAGTACCATTTTCTCCGCCTGCAGAAATTCCAATACTTTTAAAATAGTTCTCTATATATTTTAAAGCCCCTTCATTCCCCAGAGAACTAAGATCG
>JAJYBA010000112.1 GCA_021779235.1 Bacillota bacterium | reverse complement strand
ATTTAAAAAAATAATAAGATTATTTACTAGGTGTATATTGTTACACATTAATAAAGAAATGCGCGAAATAATTGAATATTTCACGCAAAAATATAGAAATTAGTAAAATCTTAATTGCTTTAAATAGCGGTATCAAAATATGAAAAAACTAAGTAAGTTTCTTCTTCAAAACATCTAACACATAACAATTATTTTATATGGGGTGGTTTGAGCTGGTATACTCTTTGTAGTAGCGCCATAGACAACAATTAGATTTTGATTTGCAGGATTCCTACCAAAAGCTTGATCATTTTCTAGTGCTATGTGAGTGTATGGGGAAAGGTTTAATCTTAAATTATTATCGCTACTAATCAACTGACTGTCAAAATAGTCTACTTTTACATTTCGATATGGTATATCTATTGCCATAACAATTGCTCGAAATTGTGGCGGGAAGATGAGAGGAACAGGTGCATTTGCATCGTAAAATCCAGTTACCTTATCTCCTACTCTAACCATTACATGATCTACAAAATAAGTAGTTGGTGACACCACAAAATTTACTATAGCTCCTAATCCGTCTTCTACAGACATTAATTTATAACATCCTGCGCCTTCTCCACTTGCATTAATCCAAAAATCCTCAATGCTGGTAACGAAGCCACTAAAAGATTGAAATTTTATCATTGTTCTCCTCCATTCTTATACTATTTTAGAAACATTGGAAACTACGAATGTCCCGAAGATCCATTCCAAAATATCTCCAATTATTTCTATTATGGCGAAAACCTGCTACAGATCTAGGGCCTACAAAAACAAGCCATGCCCAGAATCCGTTTCCTCTTCTTGGCCATATATATACGAATCTATGGAGACAAGGTCTAATTGCACCTGAGTCTATAGCTAGAGGGGTAGCGCCAAAGTGATGTGCTTTAGATTCCATTGGTGTAAAGTTTGGAGGTCCAGAAGGCGGCCCACCCTGAGGTCCATGAGGTCCTTGGTGTCCTTGAGGCCCCTGTGGTCCTTGATGCCCCGGAGGTCCCTGAGCTCCTTGTGGGAAGACTGGAAAAGGAACTTGCTGCCTGTATTGATAAGCTAAAGGAAGATATAGGGCTTCTAGTTCATAGATATACCATGGATCATAAGATCTAATAGAATCTTCATCAATATACATAAAATTAACTCCTAAAAGTATTTACAATTACATTATATGGTGGTTAATAAATTTTTGTTATTTAAATTTAAAATTTATTTATTGTTAATTTTATTGGTAAACGCAAAAAAGTGTTCCTAGAATACCTTCTATTTACGATGAAATACGTGGGTGTGATATAATAAAAAGGTTAGTATGTGTATTGGTAGATGGAATGATAGGGATAGGATATGTTTATTCAATAGATGAAGTAGAACATAAAAAGATATATTCTTAACAATAATAGTAATAGAAATATAAGAAAAGAGATGATCAAATGATAAAAACAAGCGTTAATGATTATAAGTTAAGTAGTGAGTTATTAAAAGCAATTAGTCTGTTGAATTTCAAGGATTTCACAAAAGTCCAGAAGCAGGTTATACCAGTTGTACTCCAGCAAAAGGATGTAGTAGTAAAGTCTCAAACTGGAAGCGGTAAGACTGCAGCCTTTGCCATTCCTGTTTCGGAACTGGTAGATTGGGAAGAAAATAAACCTCAAGCATTGGTGATTACACCAACAAGAGAACTTGCTATTCAAGTTAAAGAAGATATTTTTAATATAGGTAGATTTAAAAGACTTAAAGTATCTGCAGTTTATGGGAAGTCCCCTTTCTACAACGAAAAAAAGGAACTTAAGCAAAAAACACATGTAGTGGTTGGCACACCTGGTCGTATTATGGATCATATAGATAAAGGGACCTTTGATACCTCAAATATAAAGTATCTTGTAATAGATGAAGCGGATGAAATGCTTAATATGGGATTTGTAGATCAAATAGAAACAATAATAAAAAGCCTACCAAAAGAACGTGTCACTATATTATTGTCAGCCACAATGCCAAGAGACATAGAGACTTTATGTAATAGATACATGAAAGATCCGGTACACATTGAAATAGAGGAAGAAAATAAAGCGGCAGATAATATATGCCAAGAAAGATATGATGTAAGGGAATTAGATAAAGTAAACCTTTTAAGAGATATAACCATAATAGAAAATCCAGATAGCTGTATTATATTCTGTAATACAAAACAAAAGGTAGATGAGGTTTATAGTGAGCTTTCAAGGCTTCAGTATACTTGTAGAAAAATACATGGCGGAATGGAACAAGATGATAGATTAAGAATAATGAACGGTTTTAAGAAAGGTTATTTTAGATATTTGGTAGCAACAGATGTTGCAGCTAGAGGAATTGACATAGATAACATTTCCCTTGTAATTAATTATGATATACCAGAAGATAAGGAAAGCTATGTTCATAGAATAGGAAGAACTGGCCGCATAGGCAAATTAGGTCACGCAATTACTTTTGTAACGCGAAATGAAAATAGATTTTTAAAGGATATACATGACTATATAGGCAAAGAGATTCTTTTAAAAGAAAAGCCAGAAAAAGAAACCGTGGATGAAAGCAAAGAAGAATTTGAACAGAAGATGAATACAAGACCTGAAATTAAAGAAGCAAAAGGCGCTGAGCTAAGCAAAGAAATTATGAAATTACATATTAATGCAGGTAAGAAGACAAAGATGCGAGCAATGGATATAGTAGGTACACTTTGCAGTATTGAGGGCATGACAAAGGAGGATATAGGAATTATCAATATAGATGACATATCCACTTTTGTGGAAATATTAAATGATAAAGGTGAAATAGTATTTCAGGAGTTACAAAATAAACCTATCAAAGGCAGACTTCGTACGGTAAGTAAAGTAGTGGATAAATAGGTTGATTTCTTAAGAAATATTGGAGCAATTAATATTAATTTTAATATAACTTGATTTATATAATAAAGTGTGATATTATTAACTCATAACTTAAATAAATAGTAATTAATGCAACACAGATATATTTCAATTAATTAGTACTTTTAAATATAGTATATTAAATCGAAATTTTATTGGTGAGTTATTACAAAAGGTTTAAGAAAAATAAAATTTCGGAGGTACACATTATGAATGGTACAGTTAAATGGTTTAATTCAGAAAAAGGATTTGGATTTATTACAGGAGAAGACGGAGTAGATGTTTTCGCACATTTCTCTCAAATAAACTCAGATGGATACAAATCACTTGAAGAAGGTCAAAGCGTTTCTTTTGACATAGTTAAAGGACCAAAAGGACCACAAGCAGAAAATATTACTATTGCAAAATAATAAATATTTTACCACTAAATAGTTTAACTATTTAGTGGTTTTTTTATTTTTTGTTGTTTTAATAAATAAAAGAACTTGGATAAATTAAAAAAACTCTTGAACCTAACGTTACCGTAGGATGTATAGTATGCTTAATAACCAATATATAGTTAACGAAAACAAGGTATGAAAGTTTGAGTTATTCTTAAGAAGAAAGGAATTTTATTGAAATGGACAATTATATAATAAAAACATTAGCATACAATAAACAAGTTCGTATTTTATTTGTGGATAACACTAAAATGGTGAGAGAAATTTGTGGACATAAAAGAATGAATAAACTTTTAAAAACTGCACTTGGTAAAACTGTTTCAATTTCCAGTTTAATATCGGGAACCTTAAAGGGAAATCAAAGGGTCAGTCTAAAAGTTAATACTAGTAATCGGAAGTATAAAATTTTTGCAGATGTTGATTCATTGGGAAATGTTCGTGGTTATATCAGCGACGAATTATTAAATGCACCTTTAGACTTTATAAACAATTTATCAATTGAACAACTGATAGGTACAAAGGGGTACATTCAAATAATGAAAGATTTAGGTATGAACAGTATATTTACAGGAATCACTGAAATGCCATATGGAAATATTGTTGATGATTTTTCATATTATTTTAAGCAAAGTGAGCAGACTACGTCACTATTTTCTTTAAACCTAGTTTTTAATGAAAATGATGAAATAGTTTTAAGCAGAGGCATATTAGCAGAGTTACTTCCGGGAGCGACAATTAGTCTTATGGAAAATATAAAAAGAATTATTTCTGAAAATCAATTACTCCTGAATACTGAAGAAAATGATAAGACGCTTAAAGATATTGCTTACTCATTATTTGAAGACCTTGAGGTTATGGTAGTTGATCCAATTCAATCATTTTGTGGATGTTCTAAAGAAATGTTTTACCCTATGTTACATTCTTTAAATAAGGAAGAGTTAGTTTATGCATATGAAAATAACAGGTCAATTGAGATTGTATGTAATGTATGTGGAAAGAAATACAATTTTGATCCAACTGAGATAAAGGGTATGTTATAATATAAAATAATTGTAGCCGTTTGGGGTGAATTTCACCTTCAGCGGCTTTTTTCATTAAATCTGTGATGGCTGGAAAATGTGAGAGGGGATAGTGTAGGTTTGAGAAAAATGATAACAAAGCAATAGATTGAAACTTACTTAAGACAAGGTTATAATAATTATTAAATTTACAATTTGAAAGAGATGTGATTTTAATGGATAGAACTTGGAAAGTGGGTCAATTATCAAAACTTACTGGCATAACAATAAGGGCATTACATCATTATGATGAAATTGGATTGCTATGTCCTTTTACACATACAGATACAGGCCATAGGTTATATTCAGAATTAGATATAATAAAACTTCAACAAATTATATCTCTTAAGCAGCTAGGGTTTTCTTTGGATGAAATTAAAGAAATGTTTAATAGTGATGGATACAATCCGCAAGAGGTTATAAAAATACAACTTGAACGTTTAGATGAAGAAATTAAACTTAAAGAAGAATTACGGAACCAACTACAAGAGCTAAAGGAGGTATTTGATACATGGCAAAAGCCGACACCTGAGCAGTTTATCAATGCAACCCTATTGATAGTGAATCAGAGCAAGTACTTTACGCAGGAACAACATATTAGGGTGAAGAAACAATATGATAAGCTTAGTACAAACAACCTGCAAGAATCCTCTAATAAGTGGAAAGAATTAATAGCTTCACTTCAGGCTGAAATGGAAAACGGATCGCAAATTAATTCACCTATAGTAATAAACTTGGCGAAAAAGTGGCAAGAGGGAATTGATTTATTTTCTGGGGGAGATAAAGAGTTTGTCCGATCAGCTGAACGCTATTATAGGGATAATCCTTATGCGGCTATTGGGAGCGGTATGAGTGGTGAGCTTTATGAGTACATTACAAAGGCATTATCAAATTTATAATAAAACCTTATAGAAATTTAAACTTTGAGAGGTAACTATGGAAAATACAGTATTTCTAAATTCAGCAAAATTGAACTTTGATAACAAGCTCGATTTTTCATCAATGGAAGAACTCACTAATCTAACAAAATATGATGAAAGTAGCGATAAAGAGATTTTAGAACGAGTTAAAGATCAAACTATTATAATTACGAAGGAATTGCCTTTGAGTAGGGATTTAATTTCAAAGTTTCCTCCCTGCGTCAAAC
>JAJYBA010000111.1 GCA_021779235.1 Bacillota bacterium | reverse complement strand
TTTTTCAGATGCCTAAAAAACACCTCATAAAATTAACCTTTATTTTATATTCTATATTAAACTTTAGAACCTTTTGTATTTTTACAATATTTCCATTAATTTGAATACATTGTATTATTATATTCATTGTAAATTATCCTATGATACCAAAACTTCTATTCTTACCATACTCACCTATTAATTTTATAATATGCGCACTATTTGAAACTTAAGTCATTAATATTACAGCACAATAGATAATAATTGACTAATATATAGATTAAAATATAAAAATATGATAACATTAATATAAAATAACTATGAAATTATAAGGGGTATGAAAATATGACAACAGAAGGTAAAGTTTTAGTTGCACAAGGTGGAGGTCCAACTGCCGTTATTAATCAATCCTTGGTTGGTGCTGTGCTAGAAGCAAGAAAATTTGCGCAGGTAACAAAAGTCTATGGAGCTATAAATGGAGTAAATGGAATTATTAACGAAAATTTCTATGATTTATCCCGTGAAACAACTCATAACCTAGAGCAGGTGGCTATGACTCCATCATCAGCACTTTTATCTACAAGGGACAAGCCTGATGAAAAATATTGTAGGGAAATATTCAGTGCTCTTAAAGCTCACGATATAAGATATTTCTTTTACATTGGAGGCAATGATTCATCAGATACAGTTAGAATAGTAAACCAGCAAGCTAAAATGTCAGATTACGAGCTTAGAGCAATTCATATACCCAAAACCATAGATAATGACTTGATGGTTAATGATCACACTCCTGGATATGGCTCTGCAGCTAAATATATAACCAATGCATTTATTGGAGCTAACCTTGATAATAGGGCATTACCAGGAATATATATTGGGATAGTAATGGGACGTCATGCAGGCTTTTTGACAGCAGCATCAGCCTTAGCTAAAAAGTACGAAGATGATGGTCCACATTTAATATATTTGCCAGAAAGAGTTTTTAGCATGGATCAATTTTTAAGTGATGTAAAAAATGTTTATGATAAATATGGAAGATGTGTAATTGCTGTTTCAGAAGGTATTCAAGATGAAAAAGGGGTGCCAATTATTTCAAAGCTTATGGAAAGAGTAGAAAAAGATGCTCATGGAAACATACAGCTTTCAGGAACAGGCGCATTAGGTGATCTTTTATGCAATTACATCAGGAATAATCTAAATATTAAAAGAGTTAGATCTGATACCTTCGGATATCCTCAAAGATGTTTTATGGGATGTGTCTCAGATGTAGATAGGAATGAAGCTAGAGAAGTAGGAGAAAAAGCTGCACAGTTTGCACTGTGGGATAACGTTGACGGTTCAATTACTATACATAGAACAGGTAATTACTCAGTAGATTATAGGCTTACTCCTCTAGAAGCAGTAGCAGGTAAAACAAAGGTAATGCCAGCTGATTTTATTAATAGTGCATGTAATAATGTAACTGATGCATTTTTAAATTATGCTAGGCCTCTATTAGGTTCTGACATGCATTATGCACACAGACTTAGAGCCCCTAAAGTACCGAAAATTTTAGACAAATAGACTAGGGTATTTAAACTGTCCACAATAGATTGAAAGTAAAAAACACCAAATACAATATTTCTTGGGAAAGTAAAAATATTGCTCCAAACAAAAAAGTTCCAGTTTATGTTATATCTCCTAAGGTCATAACATAAACCGGAGCTTTTATTTTGCTATAGCTTGACCATTTAACAAAGGTTGTTAAATGCTACTACCTTTCTTTACCCATAAAGAATATCGCCAGAGTTCCTGGTCCTCCGTGAGTACCAATAACGGGACCTGTAAAGTTTATTATTACATCTTTTACTTTAATTTCTTTTAGAATGTCTCCCTTTAGCTTAAGTGCTTCTTCAAAACAATCGCCATGACATATTGCAATGACTTGCTCTTCTGGATTTTCAATTCTTTGTATAATAGTTTCTGCAAGCTTAGCTATTGAGCCTTTTCTTCCCTTAATCTTTAACAGAGACATAACTTTTCCTTCACTATCTATAGTTAATAGAGGTTTAATATGCAAGGCTATGCCAAGAATGGCGGCGGTTGAAGATATTCGTCCACCTCTTTTTACATGATTTAAATCATCTACAGTGATATAAGTGTTAAGCTTCTGTTTATTTTCTTCAATATAACTGGCAATATCTTTAAGTGTCTTTCCTGCTTCCTTCATCTCAATAGCCTTCATAACCATTAGCCCCTGTCCAAGCGAAGCAGTCAATGTATTTATAATTTCTATATTCACTTCATGATTTTCATCTAATACCATTTTCTTAGCTATTGTAGCACTATTTTCAGTACCACTTAAGCCATTTGAAACACAAATATACAGTATGTCCTTCTGTTTGTCTGCTATATCTCTAAATTTCTTATAAAACTCTTCCACACTTGGCTGGGAGGTAAATGGTGTTGCCCCTTTTCTCAAATCATCAAAAAACTTTTTATGAGATAAGCTTTGGCCAAAATCATCCTTATATTCATTTCCATTATAGCTGCAACTTAAGCTGGCAAATTCAATTCCCTTTTCCTTAATATACTCTATTGGCAAGTCACTGCATGAGTCAGTAAAGATCTGAAAATCCTTCATAATAATAGCCCATCCTTCCCAAAGGTTATTTTTACATTATTAGGATAATATTATCATATGGAATTATGCTTTACAACTTAATTATATGGATGTCTATTGTAAAATTCACTTTAACATGTATGTTTTTAGGTATAAAAATAAGCCCTAAAAACCGTATGTCTTAAGGACTTAAATCAAACTATATTTATATCTTAACCTTAGTAATTAATCTTTCCAAATAAACCGACTTTAACTGTTTACTTGCCATGGCCTGTTTAACAGGTGGAAGCCTTAAAATTGCAGAAAGCACCGCTGCCATAGCTCTGTGACTTCCCAAAGCTTGATTATCAAAAATTAAATTTTGAAGAGTTCCTTTTTCTATTGCCATGAGCACTACCCTATGTACTGAATTTACTGGAGTTATAATCTTTTCCTTGCGACTTTCTAAGTGCATACTCTTCTTAAAGCAAGACCTTACACAAACACCACAACCAAGACAGATGTCCTCATTTATGGTGACTCCAGCATCAGTCTTTTCTATTGCTCCTATAGGGCAAGCTTTCACACATCTTCCACAGCTGTTACAGCTTTCTTCATTTACTTTAGGAATAAAGGCTGTTGTTTGAACTGGATGAAGCATACCAAACTTACGTGCTGCTACCATTGCTTCACAGCAACATCCACAGCAATTACATATGAAGGAAACTCCTTCTCTAACATTTTCTCCACACTGAACTAAATTATTTTCATAAGCCTGATGCAGGAGCTCAATTCCTTCAGATACCTCAACTTGCCTAGCATATTTATGCTTAATTAATGAGGAAGCTGTCCCATTGAAAGTCATACAAATATCTGTAGGTGCATCACAAGCTTTTCCTACATGCTGCATTTTATGTCTACAATAACAGGTACTTATGCCAATATGTGAAGCGGTTTTTATAATGTGGCTGGACCTTTGAAAGTCTAGTATCTGTACCTCATTGTCATTAGTAAGAACCTCTTCTTGAACAAACACTCTTCCAAGTCTAGTATCTGTACTAAAAAATAGCTGTTTTACAAAATCCTCTTCAATGTTTAAATATTGATAATAAAGCTCACCAAGAAGTTTTTGATTGACATCTCCTCTTGTTCTCATCATAGAAAATTCAAAAAAACCCGCCATAGGAGGAGGAAGAATATATTCTTGCGTGCCAGCGTGATCAATATCTAAAAGTATTGCTCTGCTTGCAAGCTCATCTAATATTTTATGAGCAGCAGCTTCATCCATCTTCCATATCCTGCTTGCTGTTTTTACTGTGAAGGGTTTTATTGGAAGCTGTGCTACTAATGAAGCTTCCTTTTCACTAAATAAAATCCCTAATATCTTATAGAGAGTTTCTGATGGAGGTGCCCCTTGAGGGAATCTGTTTATTCTATCTTCTAAGCTTTTATATGCTGACTTACCGACTATATGAGACATTATCTCACCACCTATTGTTTTATTCTCTCAATATACCATAGGATTAATTATTTGTAAATATTTTACTTTTAATGCACCTATCTATCAAATATATATGAATTTATTACTGCTAAATACTCCCGAACATAGCAAGTAGGCACTAGCATTGGATGAAGTGGTGCCGGATATCCATATACCTTTAATCCCTGCCTTTGTGCTAAAAATTTAGCTCTGAACATATGAAAATTATTTGTTACAATAGTTACTTCTATGTTTTCTTTTTTATCTAATTTTTCTAAAATCTCTGTTGTGAATTTCATATTTTCTAAAGTGTTAGTTGATCTTTCTTCTTTTATTATCTGCCCCTTTGCTACTCCATGTTCTATTAAAAATCTCTCCATAGCCTCCGCTTCAGTAATACTTTCACCAGGGCCTCGTCCACCAGAAACTACTATCTTAACCTTAGGATTCACTTCGATATATTCTAAGCTAGCATAAAGCCGTTGATAAAGCGCCGTTGAAGGAACTTCGCCTCTAAGTCCTGCCCCTAAAATCACTAGATAGTCACTTTTTCCTCTATGCTTTGATATAGCTGATTGAATTATTAATGCTTCAATAAATACAAAAGAGGCTAGCCCTATAAAAAAACATATTTTTATTGCTGTTCGAGCCTTACCTGGTCTAATTATAATATATTCTGTTTTACTTCTTCGCTTAATTAATCCTAGTGCTATTAATAATACTCCCAGCCCAAGATAAAACTGTGCAAAAGTTACTATTCCTCCAAATATAATTGTTCCTAGAAAATAGATTTCACATAACAAACCCAAAACTATGTATACATTGCCCTTATTTTTCATAACTCCTCCTAGTCTCTCTGTTGGTAGATAATAATTTCACTTATATAATATCATTATTTTTTATATAAAAGATATCATATTTGTAACAATTTTACTTAAGATTTTAAAATTCTTTATATTTAAGATATTATAACTTCATGGTAAATAAAAAAAGAATGCATTGTACAATTATTTTTAGTACCTTACACTCTTTTCATATACTTATAAAAAAGCTTTTTTTATCTAATCCACATTTTCAACTTTCACCTTATTAATAAGTATTATAGCTAATAAGAAAAATGTAGCTCCATAAAAGAACATATATCTATAACCTAATAAATCTATTATAAATCCTAAAAGTGGTGGTGATACTATAGCTGCTACAGAAGCTGTGAGATAATAAAGCCCAGTGAATGTACCGATTTTTCCTTTTGCCGCCATATCCGTAACAAAGGGGTAGGAGTTTATATTAATTAGAGCCCAAAAAAATCCACATATTAAAAACATCCCTCTTATATATAGAATATTTTTCATAAAAGCTATAATTAAAAAACTTACAACAATGCCTACTATGCCAGCTGTAATTGTTTTTTTCTTTCCGAACTTAGTTCCCAAGATTCCAGCTGGAATTGCAGATATCAAGAAGGCAATTGAAATAAAGGTAAATGAAAATGCAGCTGCACTTGTCTTTATGCCTAAATATTTCTCACCATAGAGTGTAAACAATGTTTCAATCCCTGCAAAC
>JAJYBA010000006.1 GCA_021779235.1 Bacillota bacterium | reverse complement strand
TGAAGTCGTTAATATTTCAGCACCGCCGGTGATGATTAATGACATTAATTAATCACTATAAAAACCTCGAGTTATTACCCGAGGCTTATATAAGGCATTATTCAACTATAGCAATTACTTCTATTTCTACTAATGCATCCTTAGGAAGTTTTCCCGCTTGAACACAAGATCTA
Source organism: Bacillota bacterium (assembly GCA_021779235.1). Classification (GTDB taxonomy): domain Bacteria; phylum Bacillota; class Clostridia; order Clostridiales; family Clostridiaceae; genus Clostridium_AD. The sequence goes on along the minus strand of JAJYBA010000006.1, from coordinate 23,198 downwards.
GCTGGCGGATTTGTGCTAAAATATTGTGAATATACTTCATTCATGTCAGCAAAATCGTTCATATCCTTTAAAAATACTAAAGTTTTCACTACCTTGTCTAAAGTTGTACCTGCTTCTTCTAATATAGCTTTTACATTTTCTAAAGACTGAGCTGTAGCTTTTTTTATATCATCATTTATGAATTCACCAGTAGTTGCATTTATTGCTAATTGCCCAGATGTATATACTAAATTTCCTACTTTTACTGCTTGAGAATATGGTCCAATTGCTGCTGGTGCATTACTTGTGTTTATAATATGTTTTTCCATTTTTTCTCCTCCTATTAACTATATAAGATTATAGATTGAAAATATTAATGCATATATTCATGATCATTACCTAATAAAACTATTATATCAAATTTTTCCTGTGTTGACGATAAGAATTCAATATTGTCAATTTTAAAATCTTTTTTTAGCGTAGCTTTTAAATCTTCATTACTACTGTATACTAAAAGCTTAGTTTTACTGGTGGCAGTACCATTTTCTGTTACCGCCTTATTATAACCTTTTTCTGAAATATATGTTGAAAAATCACTAGCGAGTCCGGGTTTTTTAGTTCCGTTAAGTACCTTTATTTTAAGTTTTGACTTATCTATATACTGAACTTTACTATCATATAATTTTGAAATAATGTCCTTGTTTTGGGCTTCATCATATACTACATACGATACACCATCTATGTACTTTGCCTCACCTTTAAGGGTATCCATAGAAAGCTTTTCATTATCTATGGTAGCAAATATGTACCCATACTTAAGTATTTCCTTAGCATCCATATTAGTTTCTACATAGTTTTGAATCACAGATAAAATATTAGGAATCTTAATTACGATACTAGGACTTTTTATCTTCTCCATAACTTTACCAATAAATATATGTTGGTTTTCTATTCTACCAAGGTCACCATCTTCTAGACCAGTACCATCATTATTTTTTCTCCACCTGAAAAATTCTTCAGCTTTTTTACCATCCAAATGAACTGTTGTACCTTTTTTAAAATGAATGCTCAAATTCTGCGAAGGATCATCATAATCCATTCTCCTTGTTATATCCATATTAAGGCCACCAATAGCGTCAATCACTTGTCTAAAGCCTTCATAGTTAATTTTACCGTAGTAGTCAATTTGAATACCCAATAACTTTTCTACTGCATCAACTGTATAACTTACACCGCCAATAGCATGTGCAGCATTAATTTTTTGGTTTTTGCCATTTATCCTGATTAAGATATCTCGTGGAATAGAAACTAAATAGATTTTTTTGTCTTCTGCATTATAATGTGCTAATATCATCGTATCTGTCCGTTTAGGGTCATTAGCATTAGTAGCACCAGGCGTACCTATATCAACTCCCATAACCAGAATGTTGCAAGATTTCCCGTCCTTCTTGATTTTTTCTACATCTTCCTCGTCTAGTTTTGATGTTAAGTCTTTTTTAGATAAATCTACTGCACTATTACTAAAACTAGATAAGTAGAAATAAAAATATCCAAAAATTAATGCTAAAACCACCATTAGAAAAGTAACGGTGACAACCGCAAATCTTTTATAATTCACTATTTTTTTTTTCTTCTTCTTGCTCCTCATACTCTCACCTACTATGTTTGCTTAATAAATAATTTCTTGCTTCTACTGTATCTGTATGCAATAGTTGCTTTTGAATTATAACATATTTTATGGTATTTTCAAGTGACTGTATTACTGCTGCATCTAAATCCATCTCACTTAAACTTCTTAATTCCTCTACGCCATTGAATTTCCTTAATGGCTCTATGTAATCTGCAATATAAATTATCTTCTCTAAAATGCTCATGTTTTTTCTACCAGTAGTATGATAGCGAATAGCACTTAAGATATCTTCATCTTCTATTCCCATAACTTCTCTAGCTATTATACTACCTACTAGGCCATGCAAAATTGATGGGTTTTGTAAGTATATTTCATCTAGCTGTATTCCATGGAGCCTAGCAACCTCTATAAGTTGCCCATCCTTCATATTCTTAACACAGTCATGTACTAAACCTGCAATTCTTGCTTTATCTATATCTTCTCCATATTTAGTGGCTAGTGCTACTGCTGTTTCACTAACACTTAAGCTATGCCTTAATCTACTTTCTTTTAAATTTATATGCAAATAATCAAGCATTTCTTTCTCATTCCACATTTAAATCCTCCTAGTATTGTTCTTATACAGAAAATAAATATCAACTATTTGCTTCTATTTATATAGCTGAAGCCTATCAATAATTCCATCTACACCACATGGAAGAAGATAATTAACATTTTTGCCCTCTTTTATATTATTCCTAATATTAGTTGAAGATATGTCTATAATTGGCATATTAAGAAAAATTATTTTCTTATTGAATTTTTGTTCTATATGATGCTTCTGCTTTAGCACTTCTTCCATTGTAAATCCCGCCCTATTATAAGCCACCAACTTACAACTATTTAATATACGTTCTACATTTTTCCAATTATCTAGATCCATTAAGCTATCAACACCAATTAAAAAATACCATTCTATATTATGCTCTAGTTTACTAAAAAGTTCAACTGTCTCATAAGTATAACTATTTTCTTTTTTATTTATTTCATAATCACTTATTTCAAAGTGGGTTTCGTGCTCTATTGCGCTTTTAACTAAATCATATCTAATTTGAGCATCTGTAATTGTTTTATTAATTTTATGCGGTGGATTTCCTGCTGGCATGAATAAAATCTTGTCCAAATGTAAATTGTATAATGCTTCATAGGCAATATGTACGTGACCTATGTGGATTGGATCAAAAGTTCCTCCAAAAATGGCCTTTTTCACTGTAACACCTCTCTATATTGTAATAAAACATCTGAAATAAAATAATGCAAATTAAAATATACCTAACTAGCAAGTTGATAACCTATTTTTTAATATAACCTGGGAAATAGTAGCACAAGTTATAATTTTACATAGAGGAAAAAGCATGTAAAATTACATGCTTTTATGGTAATTCAATTTTAGGCTTTTTTAAAGACCTTTTATACAATACACATTTATTTCCAATAGCTTGAATTCCTTCACAGCTTATAGCCTCACAGATTATATCTGAAGCTTCTCTAGCAGTTATGCCACTATTATTTAAAACTTTAATTTTAATAATCTCTCTAGATTCTAGTGCATCCTCTACCTGTTTTAAAAAATTTTCTTCTATCCCAGCTTTTCCAACCTGAAATATAGGTTGCAGCGGATTTGCAAGAGTTCTTAAATAACTTCTTTGCTTACTTGTAATCATAATATCCTCCTAGTTATACTGCTCACGGTCATATTTTTTCATAACAATAAAGTGAATTCCGCAGCAGTTTATACTTTTCACGAACAAATATTTTATTAAAATGAAATTTGTCCCCGCGTAAAGTATACATTCTTATAAGATAAATTTAAATATACTTATCTTTTATAATAAGAATTCAAATTCAAAGTTTTGTAGTCTTACTAAATCCCCATCTTGAATTCCTTTTGCAACTAGTGCATCAAATACTCCTTTATTCTTTAATACTTTATGGAAATATTTAAGAGAATCCGGTTCATTTACATTAACAGCATTTAGTAATCTATCAACAAAACTTCCTTCAATAACAAAAGTTCCTTCTTCATTTACATTAATAGTGTAAGTAAATCTCTTTTCTTCTACTATGAATTTGTCTTCATCACTTATCACAAGTTCAGTAACTGGAATAGTAGTTAACATCCTAGCTGCTTCTTTCATCAAGTCTTCTACACCTTGACTTGTAGCTGCAGATATTTTAAATATTTTACTGTCATCATATCCCATTCCATTTAATTTCTTCTTAAAGTTTTCAAAGACTTCCTCATCAAATAGCATATCACTCTTATTTGCAGCTACTATTTGCGGTCTATCCCACAGTTTAACATCATATTTTTTAAGTTCTTCGTTTATTTTTATAAAGTCCTCTACAGGATCTCTACCTTCAATTCCTGAAATATCAACTACATGAATAAGCATTCTAGTTCTTTCAATATGTCTTAAAAAATCTATTCCAAGACCTACGCCCTCAGCTGCTCCTTCAATTATTCCTGGTATATCAGCCATAACAAAGCTCTGTACACCTTTCACACTTACTACTCCTAAACTTGGTTTTAAAGTTGTAAAGTGATAATTAGCAATTTTAGGGGTTGCTTTTGACACCACTGAAAGCAAGCTTGACTTACCTACATTTGGAAATCCTAAGAGTCCAACATCAGCTAAAAGCTTAAGTTCTAGCTTAATCCATCTCTCTTCTCCTGGCATTCCTGGCTCAGCAAAGTTTGGAGCTTGCCTCGTAGGCGTACAAAACTTAACATTACCTTTTCCGCCTTTTCCTGCTCGACAAACTACATATTTGTCGCCTGCGTGGGATAAATCACACATTATTTTGTCTGTTTCCACATCTCTTACAATTGTGCCCATTGGAACTTTAACGTACAAATCTTCTCCAGCTTTTCCATAGCACTTAGAACCTGACCCTCTGACTCCACTTTCTGCTATAAACTTTCTAGCATAAGAAAAGTCCAAAAGAGTAGTCATATTACCATCAGCTATTAATATTACATCTCCACCGTCTCCACCATCTCCACCATCTGGTCCACCTAGTGGCATGTATTTTTCTCTTCTAAACGAAACGGATCCACTTCCACCGTCCCCTGATTTAACAAAAATCTTGGCTGTATCAATAAACATATATTTCACCTTACCTTAGCGCATTTTCTATTTTGTTTAATTTTAATATATTAAATATATTCTAATTTCTTAGAATATTAATCTATAAGCTATATTATTATCAAAAGCACATCTATAAATTCTTAAATCATCTATTGTTATATCTATCTGTTGCCACTCATCCATCCAGCTTATTTCGTCAGACATGGCTTCATTATTAGTAATAAGTAGACTTTCGCCTAATTCATCTTCAAATATATAAATATAAACAAAATTCTGATTAGTATCTTCTAGTTCCATAAATATAGTGTTAACCAAATCACTTTTTTTATTGTATCCATTTTCAAAGATTTTATTTTTAAAATTACTAATTTCAATATCTATTTCTACTTTTACTTCATTTGCCCATAATTTTTTAATGTTATTCTCAAGGCATAGTGAAAATCCATTATCTTGTAATTTATAAATTTCACTAATAATCTCATTTTCCTTGGATAATCTATCTATGTATTCCAAGGCACCTTGGGGTCTTTTCATTTGCAAATATCCATATATAACTTGCAGATCATTCATAAAATCGTGTCTTTGTTTCCTAAGTAAACTTATATAATTTTCTAATTCACTCATCACTATCCTCCGAAAGAGAATTTTAAAAAAGCACCCTTTAAGGGTGCCTTAAACTATTCAGCTATAGAAATTTCTACATCAACAGGATAAACGCTTGCTTTTTTCTTAGTTTTTCCCATTCTTTCGAATTTCACAACTCCATCAACTTTAGCGAAAAGAGTGTCATCTCCACCTATTCCAACATTGTTTCCTGGATGGATTTTTGTTCCTCTTTGTCTTACTAAAATATTACCTGCAAGAACGAATTGTCCGTCTGCACGTTTAGTTCCAAGTCTCTTAGATTCACTATCTCTACCGTTTCTTGAGCTACCTACTCCTTTTTTGTGAGCAAATAACTGAAGGTTCATAACTAGCATGGTATTACACCTCCTCTGTTTCTACTTTTATATAGTCACCATAAGTAATTTCTATACTTTTAAGTCCAAGTATCATTGTTTCAAGCAAAACTTGACATCTTTCGATATCACCTAGAGTTGCATCTTCTAAATTTAAGTTCAGAAATCCATCCTCTATATCATACTTTGTTTTGATTTTTAACACTTCCTCAATCCCAATAACTGTAGTTTGAGAAATTGCTGAAATTGCTGCACAAACTAAATCAACATCTAATTGTGCTTCTCTTGGCATCGCATGACCTTTCATTTTAAAAGAAACTATTTTACCTGAGCTTCGAACAAATTCAACTTTAACCATAATTAAGCTTCAATCTTCTCGATTTGAATCTTAGTATATGCTTGTCTGTGTCCTTGTTTCTTTCTGTAGTCTTTCTTTCTCTTATACTTGAAAACTATAACCTTTTTAGCTTTTCCTTGTGCTAAAACCTTAGCAACAACTTTAGCTCCTTCAACTACAGGTTTTCCAACTACTAAACCTTCTTCCTTGCCTACTGCAAGAATTTGGTTTAATTCAACAGTTGTTTCAACTTCAGCATTCAATTTTTCAACGAATAAAACGTCTCCTTCTTGAACTCTGTATTGTTTTCCACCAGTAACTAAAACTGCGTACATAAAATACACCTCCTCAATCCAGTCTCGCCATCCCAGGTACATACCTTTATGTAAATTAAAACAGATTTATGTAAATTTGTTTTTTTATAATCTAGTATGTTTTATAACCTTGTGTGTGCGGTCTACAAAAGACATTCTAACATATATCCATATGTTTGTAAAGCATATTTACCCATATATCTTATATGTTTGCAAATTTCTTATTTGATTTGCGAAAATTAGCGATTCTACTTTGAATTTTTCTAAGTGAGGAATAAAATTCACATAGACTTTATTTTCCAAAGCTCCTATTCGTTTTACGAATTCTAAAACATCTTCCATAATATCCTTTTTATAATTTTCGTCAATTTCAATATATATGTCTTTGATGTCCTGTTCCTTATGCATCTTAAAAATTTCATTTTTAATCAAAAACTGTATATATGATAATTTAACTCTACTACTCTTTCCACCACAGTGCTTACAAGGTTCTTCAATAAACTCATATATTGACTTACCACGCCTACGCCTTGCAATTTGAACCAAATTTAATTCAGTAAAGGGATAAACTACTGTCTTATTTTTATCATCTGCAAAACCCATTCTTAGAGTGTCTAATATACTTTTCCTAACCTCTGAATCCTCAATATCAATAAAGTCTATTATAATAATCCCACTTAGATTTCTGAGTCTTATCTGTCTTGCAATTTCTTCTGCTGCATCAATATTAGTACTTTGGGCAGTTTTTCGAAGTGTTCGGCTTTTTATATTTTTTCCAGAATTAATATCAATTACGTACATTGCCTCAGTTTTATCAATTACAATATTCCCTCCACATTTTAGTGGAATTCTATGATTTCTAAGACTGAGTATTTCTTTTTCTATTCCGTAATGATCAAATAGCATTCTACTTTCATTATGAAGCTCTACTTTTACATTGATATCTTTTCGATTTTTTGTAAATTCTTTTGCAAGCTTAAAATCACTTTCATCATTCAATACTATTTTAAAGGTATTTCTATCTAAAATATCACGTAGAGTTCTGTTTAAAGCTCCAGCATCACTAAAAAGCAAAATAGGATTTCTTGAATATTCAGCTCGGTTTTTAACAGATTTATATATTTCATATAAATCTTTAACTTCATCGTTTAGAATATTAATATCCACATCAAAGGCATTAGTCCTAATCATTACCCCTATATCCTCTGGTTTTATCAATTGTTTACATACCATTTCTTCAAAAGCTCTATTATTTATTTTTTTAGAAAAGCTTATGTCTTTATTTATATTTACAACCACAGAATATGTACCAGGAATACCAAAAGCACTAGTAACTTTAGCTCCCTTTTTGTCTATTTCTTCTTTTAAAACTTCAACTATAAGTTCATCGCCTTTTTTTATCTTGGTATTATTAAACTTTTCATCAAGATACATATAACAATCTTTATTGTGTCCAATATCTATAAAAGCACACTTGATTGCTGGTACAATATTTTTCACGACACCCTTATATATTTCTCCTGGAATAGGTCCACTGCACTCTTCTTCTATAAAGCATTCCTTTAATTTGTTGTTTTCCTTTATAGCAATTCTTAAAAATTCTTCTTGTCTTTCAATGTATATTTCTTTCACTTTAACTCACTCCTATTTTTCTAATTTTTAAAAAATTCGCTAAGAGTGACTAATTTTTCATCTTTATATGCATACATTTCTTCTCGTACAATATCGACAAAGGTTTCTTTATTAATGGACTCTATATTTTCCTTCATGTAATCTGCTACTAACTGAGCTGATAAATTTTGGCGACTTCCACAAGCAATAAACGCCGATATACACAGCACTGAATTCCCTACCTCATATTCAAATTTATGCACTAAGGGTTTTATATTAACCATTTTTTCTCCACTTTTGCTTTTCTTAATAATGTTCCATTCTTCATTTTCAGAAAGACTTTGTAAGATTTTTTTTACTGCCTCTTCATCAGTGCACTTTAGTTTAATTGTATATTTTGCAGCATCAATAATTGCCATAGCTTGTGACTGCTTTTTACCTTCAGTTGGAATAACTTTTACCACATCTAAAATTTTAATCCCTCGTGGTGTGTTTGCATTCATTTTATCCATAATAAATTTTTCTTCTAACTCTTTATTAAACACCACATCCATATATTCACCCATAGAATATACCCCTACGGACAGTGGCTGAGCAATGGACACTGCCATGTGAGGATTAAAGCCTTTTGAATATTCTATTGGAAGTTCAGATCTTTTAATTACTTTCTGAATAGTTCTCATTAAATCTAAGTGAGCAATAAATTTAATCTCACTGTCTTTACTATACTTAATTAGATAACGCACTATGGAAACACGTCCCTTCTTTAAAGTTAACATTAACACCGCAGTCTGTGCAGCCCATTTTACAATTTTGAGTTAATTCTGCTTTTTTAGCTTTTTCATTTTCTAAAATCAAGTATTCCTTATTCACTCCGATATCGATGAAATCCCAAGGAAGTATTTCTTCATAGCTTCTCTCTCTATAAGCATAGAAGTTCCCATCAACGCCACATTCTTCAATTGCTTCTTTCCATATTTCAAAATTAAAATATTCAGACCAACCATCGAATTTAGCACCTTTTTCAAAGGCCTTTATTATAACATCACAAACTCTTCTATCACCCCTAGCAATCATTGCCTCTAGGTATGAAACTATAGATTCATGATAGTTATAAGAAACTGCCTTACTTGTTATAGCGTACTTAACTGCTTTTATTTTTTCTACAACTTCTTCCATGGTGCTTTGTGGTGCCCATTGGAAAGGTGTAAATGGTTTTGGTACAAATATAGCTGAACTTGCAGTAACTCTTAACCCTCTTTTTCTTACATCTTTAGGAATTTTAAAGTATTCGCCAACAACTTTATCTGATAACTCTGCAATACCTTTTACATCCTCTATAGTTTCATAAGGAAGTCCCACCATAAAATAAAGCTTTATAGTTGACCAACCTGAAGCAAAAGCACTACTTGCAGCCTCTAATATTTTTTCTTCTGTAACACCCTTGTTTATAATATCTCTCATTCTCTGAGTTCCCGCTTCTGGCGCAAAAGTTAAGCCAGTTTTTCTTACCTTTTGTATTTCCTTGATTAAATCTACAGAAAAAGAATCTATTCTAATTGAAGGCAAGGATATACTCACGTTATTTTCCTTATTTTTTTCTATAAGTGTAGCTATAAGATTTTGTATATCTGAATAATCACAAATACTAAGTGAACTTAAAGATATTTCTCTATATCCTGTACTCTTTAATAATTTATCTGCTGCCTCTATAAGGTTATCAGTGGTTTTTTCTCTCACTGGTCTATATATCATTCCAGCTTGACAAAATCTACATCCATTAGTACATCCTCTAAAGGTCTCTAAAATTACTCTATCATGTACTATCTCAATATATGGAACCACCATTTCTTCTGGAAAGGCAACCTCGTTAAGATTTGTTACGAATCTTTTCTTAACACTACTCGGAACATCATCATATTTTGGTTTAAATTCCTTAATAGTATTATCTTCATTATAGGATACCTCATATAGTGAAGGTACATATACTCCTCTAATTTTAGATATTTCTCTTAGGAATTCTTTCTTCTTACCTTTGCCTTTGTACTTTTTATAAATATCTAAAACGTCATTCATTATTTCTTCGCCTTCACCAAGCTCAAAAAAATCCACTATATCATGTAATGGTTCAGGATTATAAGCACAAGGGCCTCCAGCCATAACTATCGGCTCATCCTCACCTCTTTGGGATGCTCTTATAGTTATACCAGACATATCCAGCATATTAAGTATATTAGTGTAGCTCATCTCATATTGTAGTGTAAATCCTAGAAAATCAAATTCTTTTAAAGAATCTTTGCTTTCTAGTGCATATAAAGATATATTGTTTTCTCTCATTTGTTTTTCCATATCTGGCCAAGGAGCAAATGCCCTTTCACAATAAGTGTCAGTTCTAGAATTCAACACATGGTAAAGTATTCTACTTCCTAAATGTGACATTCCCACCTCATACACGTCTGGGAAGCAAAAAGCAAATCTTATATCAACACTTTCTTTATCTTTATAGCAACAATTAAGTTCTCCACCTACATATCTGGCAGGCTTTTCAACCTTAAATAAGATATCATCGGAAATTTTATTCATGGAAATTCCTCCTCATTTTTTTCTCTAGGGTAGATAATAGATATACCTTGTTATTTGTTTTCATCTACCTTACGTTTATTACATTATTTTATTTTAACACATGAAAGTTAAATCTCAAAATGAAAAATAACTTTAACTACATTTCAGCACTATAGGTAATGATTTAGGCATCTGAGAAAAAATGACAGGCAGAATATACCAGCCTAAAATAGACTCACATACTTACCAGTTATTTTCTTAAAGATGCCTTATCATAAAGTATTTTTTAATTTTTTAATATCAATGTACTCATTTAAACTTATATTACCATAGGTTTTTATTGCCTCAATTATTTCTTCTTCATACAAAGTTTCTAATACAGTCATATTTTCATCTAACACCGTAAACAAATTATACTTATTTTTATCAATTATTCCTAGCACGGATAATAAATCCTTCTTACAAAAAACAGATATACTTCTATTCTCTATATATCCTCTCTTTATAAATCTGTATTTCTTCTTAATAATATAGCCCATAATCAAATATACTATCCTTTCCTTCTCTTTGATTGAAGATATTAAAATAAATATAGAAATTAAACCTAAATTAAAGTTGTTTTTGTTCGCTGCCACACTTACAAAATATATAAACATGAAAATACTTCCCAGCAACATACTAACTCTAATAGAAATTTCATTAGCTCTTCTATATATAGTTTTAATACTAAGTATATCCCTAAGCACCCTCCCTCCGTCTAAAGGAAAGGCTGGGATAAGGTTAAAGATACCTATAGCTAAATTACTATTATATATTAAATGCAAATAAGGTCTATTAAATAATATAAATAAAACATAAAAAATAACTGCTAACAATAAGTTCGATAAAGGACCTGATAAAGAAATTATTAAATCTTCTTTAGGACTTGCTTCATCTAAATCTTTCACCTTAAGTACAGCTCCTATAGGAAGTATTTCTATATCAAAACCCGAGAAACCTAAAATTCTGGCAGTTAAATAATGTATTAACTCATGGATAAATACTAGAACAAAAGCTATTATAATTTCCCCTTTAAAGCCTAATATCATTAATAAAATAATGTACGGTATAAATAACTTACTTATTCTTATCAATTAATCCCCCATAGCAATTACTAAAACTTTTGAAAATTATCACTTTTATTATTTATTTCTTCTCCACTGGAAATTGTATTTTTAACTTTCTCTATGAAATTTACTGTAATAGTTTCTATATTCTTAAGTTTAACGCCCTTAGCTTTATCTATTAGTGTACTGTAATCATATTGCTTATTTATTACTTCCTTAGAATAATTATAAATATATTGAGTATTAGGTGTAACTACTACTTTGCAGAACAATACAAAAATAAACAATGCTAAAACACCAGTAAGTTCCCTTGTTAATCTCTTTATATAAAAGTTAGCTCCTTTACTTTGTCTGTTACTTGCACTAGCAAAATTATTTGTGCCCCTCTGTTTTTTTCCTAAATTATTATAATAGCCTTGATATTGCATATTATAATTACCCATTTTCTCCCCCTCTTACAATCTTTTTACTATCTATATATATTTAAATTTTTCCGTTTATATTACAGATTACAACTAAAAAGGAAACTATATATTAGACATCTAAAAAAAGAAGCACTGCAAAATATGCAGTGCTTACTTGAGCATGTCGCTAATATTCACGGTTCTTTAAACTTCTCATCAAAACTTCCGCTGTGCCTAAATTTGTGGCAAGTGGAATGCAATGAACATCACATAATCTAAGTAGTGCTGAAATATCTGGTTCATGAGGTTGAGAAGTAAGTGGATCTCTTAAGAAAATTATAATATCCATTTCCCCTTGTGCAAGTTTTGCACCTATTTGCTGGTCACCACCTAATGGTCCTGACAAAAACCTACTAACCTCCAGTCCCACTATTTCATTTATTAGTTTTCCTGTTGTTCCTGTTCCAAATAATTCATGTTCCTTCAAAATATCTTTGTAACGCTTTGCAAAATCAATCATATCATCCTTTTTTCTATCATGTGCTATTAGTGCTATCCTCATATCTTTTCCTCCTATATAATCCACTGAATTGTGGTTAAATCATCATCCTAGGTATTGTAATTTAAACTACTTTCTTCTAAAATTTCATTAGAAGTTTATTTTCTTTTTCCTCATACCTACATTTAATATAAGTCCTAATGACATAAAACTTGTTAAAAGCGAACTTCCACCATAACTCATAAAGGGGAGAGTTATCCCAGTAATAGGCATTAGCCCCATTGTCATCCCAATATTTTGTAGTATTGAAAATAATAAATTCGAAATAACCCCCACGCATATTACAGTTCCGAAAATATCTTTAGAATTTTTTGCAGTTTTTATTAGGCGGTATATAAGCATACCATATAAAAATAATAATATTAGTGCGCCAATAAGTCCCCATTCTTCTCCGAGTACTGCAAAAATAAAATCTGTATGATTTTCTGGAATATTTTGAAATTGAACTCCTTTTCCGAAGCCTCTTCCCATTATTCCTCCTGAACCTATAGCAAGCTTTGATTGAATAAGCTGAAGTCCATACCCTAGCTCAAATTGCTCAGGATGTAGAAAAGATGTGAGTCTTCCCTTCCAATAAGTTTTCATAATTGGTGAATTCCATACACCTACAATTAACAGTACAAGTGAAGTTAACCCTCCAATTATAACTTTGGAATCTAAGCCTATACAATAAAATATCCCTAGCACTATAAAAAAGCTAACCATAGTCATTCCCATATCAGGTTGAATAATAATTAAGAGCATTGGCACTGCTGCATAAAATATTAACTGAAACAAATTTTTAGGCTCATTAATTTTGCCTTCCATATCATCTAATTTCTTAGCTAGCATTATTATCATGCCAATTTTAGCGAATTCAGAAGGCTGTATACCGATACTTCCAATTTTGATCCAAGAAGTTGCACCCTTTGTAGTAGATCCCATGACAAAATCATTAAGGATTAAAAATACTACCCCTGCCCAATATATTAACACAGCGTAATTTTTAATTAAAATATAATCAAAGAGTAAAATAACATACACCGCTATAAGACCTATTATTAGCCAAGCAATTTGCAATTTAGGGTAGTAAATTCCATAGTCCTTATTCATAGCACTATAAATATTTATGCATCCAAAAGCCACAATACAAATTGCAAATATAATTACACTATAATCCAATTCTCTTAAAAGTTTCTTATTAAGTTTTAGACTCTGTAAAATCTTCATGGTTTAACCTACCTCCATCTCAAATATGATTATATCATATTAAGAAAAAAAAGCTATGCATAAGTTGTTAATTATGCATAGCCCATATAATTTATCTCTTGATTTTTTTAATAGGAATACTAGCTATTAAAGCTGGCGAATTTCCTTCATATTCTTCCGTTCTTGTTAATCTAACTTCAATTTCCCCAGTATCTACTTCAGCGTAATTTGAAATTACCTTTAGCAAGTCACATTTTATCATTTCTAAAAAATCAGGTGAGAAATCAGCTCTATCATGTATTAAAATCAGCTTTAATCTATCACTTGCAATATCTTTTGAGGAAACTTTACTAGAAAATATTTTAAATAAATCCATTTATGTCCCCTCCTATATCCCTTTAAATATTTTTTTTAGAGAAGCAAAGAATCCGGTCTCGCTACCTGATGATCCATCTAATGAAGCGTAGGGTACTTCCTCTCCCATTATTCTTCTAGCAATATTTTTAAAAGCGAGTCCCGCTAAAGACTTGTCATCTAGAACGATTGGTTCCCCTTTGTTAGTTGAAATAGTAACCTTCCTATCATCTGGAACAATTCCTATTAATTTAATTGCTAGGCACTCTATAATATCATCTACTGATAACATATCTCCATTTTTCGTCATTTCATAGTTTATTCTGTTTACTATAACTTCATGTCTATCCAAACCCTTAGAATCCAATTTTCCTATTACTCTATCTGCATCTCTAACTGAAGTAAGTTCTGGATTAACCACTATAATAGCTCTATCAGCCCCTACCACAGCATTTTCAAAGCCTTGCTCTATACCTGCTGGGCAGTCTATAATAACGTAGTCAAACTCTTCTTTTAACTCATTTACTACCAAAAGCATATCTTTTATATTAATATCATTTTTATCCCTTGTTTGAGCTGTTGGCAATAAATATAAATTATTAAACCTTTTATCTTTTATTAAGGCTTGCTTTAACCTACATCTTTTTTCAATAACATCTACTAATGTAAATACTACTCTATTCTCAAGCCCCATTAAAACATCAAGGTTTCTAAGGCCCGTATCCCCATCAATAACTACTACTTTTTTGTCCATAGACGCAAGTGCTGTTCCTATATTAGCTGTGGTAGTTGTTTTACCTACGCCACCCTTACCTGAAGTTATAACTATAGATTCTCCCATGTGCATTCCCTCCATTAAATATATTTATTTGCTAAATACGGTTCTACAATAATATTGCCATTTTTAATTTTTGCCACTTCAGGATATTGAGGTTTAACTTCATCCTCAGGGGATCTTGTGACAATGTTTCCAATCTGTAAAATTTGAGGTTCCAATTTAAATGCCGCAATTATAGCTTTTTCATTACCATTTGTACCTGCATGCACAAGGCCTCTTAAAGTACCAAGCACAATTATATTTCCTGATGCATATATTTCAGCACCAGGATTTACATCCCCCACTATAACTATATTACCAGGATAATTTATACTTTGACCACTTCTTATGGTTTTTCTTAAAAACTTAGTTTTCCCTTCATATATACCAGTAAACACTTTACCGGTGGAGTCCTCTTGATCCTCAAAAATGCAATCACTAATTAAAAACTCATCGAATAATATGTCCTTTAATTTTCTACTTTCTCTTTCATTTATGTATTTAAGTTCTGTAGTAATTTTCAAAGTGCTACCTTTGTAAAATTTTCTTCCTTTTGAAAGTTTATCAATTAAAGATTCTAGCATATCATCAAAATCACTAAAATGATTCATATTTATAACTGCATTTAATCCCTCTTTATTACCCT
Organism: Bacillota bacterium; assembly: GCA_021779235.1. Taxonomy (GTDB): domain Bacteria; phylum Bacillota; class Clostridia; order Clostridiales; family Clostridiaceae; genus Clostridium_AD. The sequence continues at coordinate 7,601 of JAJYBA010000006.1, read as the reverse complement.
TAATTATTATTTTATCTGTAACCATAATTAACCTCCTAGCTCTCCTCTGGAGTGCAACCTAAATATTAATTGTTTGCTCCATAATTGAACCTTTAGCACATTCTAATAAATACCATTTAAATGCTTATTTGAATATACCTAAACTATTATTTCAACATATTATCAGTAAATTCCTGCTTAATTTCAATATAAATATATTTTTTTTATTTTCTTTCCATACTTTCACCATTTAAGACGAAAATTCACATAAACTTCATTAATAATTACCAATTGTTATCTCCTCCACTTATTGAAGTGAAGACTTTTCTTCTGAAGTGTAATTAAATAAACTCTAACAAATAAATTTGTTAGAGTTTATTTAAAATTGCCATTTTTATATGATCTTATATAAACATAGGTATTTTTTACTAATCATGTCCAACTGTAACTTTAGATAAATCTACATTCCCAATTTTCTTATCTGCATCATACATAAATGGATATTTAGGATTTATTTTAAGTAATTCAGCTTTAAAATACTGTTCATAAACTGCTTTTGCAATTGGTGCAACCCACCCACCATGACCTCCATCAAAAACCACTGCACAAATGGCTATTTGTGGTTTGTCATAAGGAGCAAATCCTATATAGTATCCGTAAGAAGTTCTTCCTAAAGCAGACTGAATAGTATCATTAAAGGTAGCAGAACCTGTTTTTCCACCATTTTGTATAGGGAAATCTTTAAAAACACCATATGCTGTACCGCTAGGGTCACTAGTAACTTCTAACATACCTTCTTTAATTAAATTAGTTGTTTTAGCACTTATTCCCGTTTTATCCAGAATCACAGGTTTATTTTCTTTTATTACATTTCCCTCTGGGTCTAAAAATTTATCAACCAAATGGAGTTCATATCTATTTCCACCATTTACCATAGTGGCTACATAATTTGCTAATTGTAGCGGTGTAAAAGCATCAAAGCCCTGTCCTATGGCAGCATAGTATGCATTAGCAGCTGATTTAATTTCAGAACTAGCATCACTTATTGAAGAATTTATAGTTTCAGCCATATCTCTGATATCTTTATCTGTGTACTTTTTATTTTTTAATGTGTCGGAAGCATCAATGACTTCCTTTAGATTAATCTGCATACTTTCTATAATTGAATTATCTGGACTTTTCTTATCTTTTTTCATTTCAGCCTTAATGGCAACAAGAAGTTTACGTTTTTTTTCATTTACTTTTTTAATTTTATCTATGTCTTTATTAGTTCCACTTTCTTTTTGCAAAACAATATCAAGAGGTGCATATTTATATCCTCTAGCATTTGTTCCCTGTTGTAAATATTCCACCATATTACTTATATGAATATTAGATAATATTTCTTTGCTAGATTCATAATTATATACCTGACCAAAGTTTTCTGGTATCTCTATACCTGTAGAAGGCTTTTTATTACTATTAGGCTCAATGCCAAGGCCAAATTTCCATGCATATTTTGCAAGCAAATCTAAACCATTCTTATTCTCCCCAGCTTTTGCATAAAGCCTATCAGCAACATCATAAAAGAAATAATTACAAGATACTTTTAGCGCCTTTCTTACATCAACTAACCCATGAGAACCCCTTTGCTCATTATATATCCAACAAGCAGCAGTAACTGATGGATAACGTTTATTATATGGACCATTATCGTACACTTGATAACTCTCATCTATTACACCTTCTTCTAGTCCTGCAATAGCTGACAATGGTTTAAAGGTTGATCCAGGAGGTATCAATGATTTAGTTGCATAGTTAAAAGTTGCTTTTGGGAAAATATCATTATTATCTTTCCTAATTTTAGTGTTGCCTTCTAAGCTTTTATCAATAGGAAACATATAATCAAGAAGTATTTTCGCTCTTTCATCTTTGGTTTTTTCTGCCAGATCCTTATCACTTAGCACACCTTTAATCTCTGTTAACCCTCGTTTTTGAATATAATCCAATCCCATTTTTCCTATATCTGGGTTTAGATATAAATTATTAAATTCACTAGTCAATCTCCCAGATACCGCGAACAGATTAGGGTCATATCCTGGTCTACTTGCTAATGCTAATACTTTGCCAGTGTTAACATCTAGCACAACAACTGCACCTCTGTTTGCATTTGTTGTATCTACAGCTTGACTTTCGTTTCTTCCTGCCTTTTGTAGATTGAGCATCACAGCATCCAAAGACTGCTCGGCAGCGTATTGCATATTTTTATCTATATTAAGTTGTAATGTTTGCCCAGGATAAGTTTCAATCTCCCCTAGTGTCTTAACTTTACGTCCCTGCTTATTAACTGCAATACTTTCTTGCCCCTTAGTTCCCCTTAAAACATCTTCAAAAGTTGCTTCAAGTCCTGAAGCACCTATATAATCCGAACTTACATCATAGCCTTTTTCCTCATACTTATCTTTATCCCAAGGGTTTATCTTAGAAATGTAACCTAAGAAAGCAGAACCTAACTCCTTATTAGGATAGTATCTAATAGGTTGAGTTATAACACTAATACCCGGAATCTCAGGTTGCATTTGTTCGAAAATAAAAGCAGTGTTCTTAGATAAATTATTAGCTATAATTACAGGTTTATAGCCTGAAAAGCTCTGCATCTTTATAGTATCTTTAACTAACATATATCGTCTTAACTCTTCCTTGCTTTTTGAATCCTTAATTTTTTCCATTCCGTACTGCTTTATTAGTTCATTAAATGTTTCTTCAGGAGTGATCTTTAAAAGCTCTTCATCAACTTTTTTTAGTTGCTCAGGCGTTAAGTCATCTCTCTTCTTATCCTTATAAAGTTTTCTAATAACTATGTCATCAAAGCCTCTGTCTTTTTTAAATCTAAGTTCCATCCAATCTTGTGATGGTTTATCTAGGGTTTTAAAATCGAAGCTATAATCCGTATGTTTTTTATCATTACTAGTCTTTACTTTAAGTAAAAACTCATCCACCTGAGTTTCTTTGTTATCATCAAGAATTTTAAATACATTGTCCATAGTAGGAAAGAAACTGTCTTCACTCTCTTGTGTTTTAGTAAATATTAATATATAACTTTGTTCACTAGTAGCTAAGACCGCGCCATTTCTATCAATTATCTGACCTCTTGGAGCTGCTGTCGATATTATTTTGTGATTTTTTTGATTTGCAGTTTCCCTATTTATCTCTCCGTTGACTACCTGTATATTCACTAGTCTTGAAATAATAGCAGAAAAAATTAGTAGCATAATTATCGTCAAAGCATTAAATCTAGAAAATTCTTTTTTGTTTTTATTTTTCTTACTCACTATTTCACCAACCTTTTAAACTGTAGTTAAAATCTCCACTCTTTCTTCATATATTCCTTTCGAGAAAGTTTATATGTAAATTTATACATAAAAATGGAAACTACTAAATTGTATATTCCTTGATATAATATTGATTCCATATGTGTATATTGTTTTATTAAAAACAATATTGAAAATACTATTAAACCTTTTAATAAACTTAACACAAAGGATGATACTATTGGCAGAAATGACTTTTCAATAAATATACTTTTGCCAATCTTAGCCGCTACAACACACATGAGCATATTACTTAGCATGTTTATTCCAAATCCATTGAATAAATACACATCTTGTAGTGCCCCAGTAAAAACTCCAATTATTACTGCGTCTTTTGGAGAACTAACAATAGAATAGCACAGTGCAAAGGTAAATATTAGACTTGGATATGCGCCATTAATCTTAAGTAAAGGCATCAAAGTATTATCTAATATTAGAAATAGAATACATAAAAATACTACTGTTAATATTCTCTTCATAATCCAACTCCTAATACTTTATTTCTCTATTTTCTTTTGGTACCACAATAAAAACTTCTTCAATCTTTGTAAAGTCAACATAAGGTTGTATTATAGCACTTTTCATTACTTCGCCTTTATCCTCATGAACACTTAGCACACTTCCGATTCTAATTCCAGCCGGATATATGCCACCAAGACCAGAGGTTACTATTACATCTCCTTCTTTTATAGCCGAATCTAAAGAAAGTCGCTGTATTTCCGCAAGCAATTTATTGTTCTCATCCTTATAGCCTTTAACAATACCATTATTATCTCTTGTACTTTCAACAAGAGCTGCCACTGCAATATTTTCATTAGATAAACATTGCACTATAGCCCAATTGTTACCAACAGAAGTAACCTGACCTACTAGCCCTTCTCCAGTCATGGCTATCATCCTTTTTTTAATGCCTTCATTTTCACCCTTATTTATTATAAAGCCATCTAAAAAATTATCTCCACTTACTCCAATTATGTTAGCCCCTATATACTTGTATTCATCTCTTGCTTCAGTAAACTTAAGCATGCTTCTTAGTCTCTCACTTTCTTGTTTTAAAGCATCATACTCTAAAGCTTTAGCTTGAAGATCACTATTAGTTTTTTTAAGTTCTTCGTTTTCAGTCTTAACCTTTGAGAAATTTGTTATAAATTTAAAGGAATCTCTTATTTTATAAAACCCATTATAAAATATACCCTGCACTGAATTTATCGTTACACCCACACCATTCTCCACGAAAGACATTTTTTGTCTATTTACACTGTACCCTATTAAAGATAAAAAGGTAACTGACAGTATTATAATAACTACTGCCAGTTTATTCTTTACAAATTTCATATTTATCTTCTTTTACTCATAATGTCAACATTATCGAGAGCTTTGCCTGCTCCTATAGCTACACAGTCAAGTGGGTTTTCAGCTATGTGTACTGGCATATGTGTTTCGTGGTATATAAGTTCATCTAGTCCTTTTAATAAGGCGCCGCCTCCAGTTAGCATAATTCCTTTGTCCATTATATCAGATGCAAGCTCTGGTGGAGTTTTCTCTAGGGTTGTTTTTATTGCCTCAATTATTGCTAGAACTGGCTCATTCAATGCCTCTCTTACTTCCTTTTGAGTTATTTCTATAACTTTTGGCAATCCTGTTATTAAATCTCTTCCTCTTATTTCCATGCTTAATCCATCATCTTCTAATATATATGCTGATCCAAGGTTCATTTTAATGTTTTCAGCAGTTCTCTCTCCTATCATAAGACTGTACTGCTTCTTAATATAGGATATTATTGATTGATCTAATTTATCCCCTGCCACTCTTAGAGACTTGCTTGTTACAATGCCACCTAAGGAAATTATTGCCACCTCTGTCGTTCCGCCTCCGATGTCCACTATCATACTCCCCGTTGGCTCATTTACAGGAAGCCCAGCTCCAATAGCTGCTGCCATTGGTTCTTCCATTAAATATGCCTCTCTTGCACCTGCGCTTTTAGTTGCTTCCTCAATTGCTCTTTTTTCAACCTCAGTAACACCTGAAGGAAAACAAACTATAACTCTTGGACTTGTAAAGCCTTTTGAACTAACTTTGCTTATAAAGTGCTTAAGCATCTTTTCTGTAATATCAAAATCTGCAATTACGCCATCCTGCATAGGTCTAATGGCAACAATGTTACCTGGAGTTCTACCTATCATCTGTTTAGCTTCATCACCAACTGCCAAAACCTTATTAGTATTTCTATTAATAGCTACAACAGAAGGTTCTCTTAGTACAATTCCTTTCCCCTTTAAGTAAACCAAAGTATTCGCTGTTCCTAAATCTATTCCCATATCACGAGACATTCCAAATATTCCCATTATAATTTCTCCTTTCGTATCTAAAGCATTCCTTTTTCTTTTAAGCTCATATAAGTTCCATTACCAATAATTATATGATCAAGTACTTCTATTCCTAATAATTTACCACATTCTTTAAGTCTTATAGTAATGTTTATGTCTTCCTTGCTAGGAGTTGGATCTCCAGAAGGATGATTGTGGCAAATAATCACAGAAGCACTACACTTTTTAATAGCTTCGTAAAAAACTTCTCTTGGATGAACTATTGAAGTATTTAAATTACCAATCGAGATATCTTTTATGCTAATAATGACATTCTTTGTATTTAGCATAATTAATTTAAGATATTCTTTTTTTAAATATCTCATTTCTTCCATAAGATACTGCGCAACATCTTTTGGAGAGGTAATTTTATACTCTTCTCCAGATTTAAAACCTTTCAATCTTTTTGAAATTTCTGTAAGTGCTAAAAGTTGTGTTGCTTTAGCATTCCCAACACCTTTTAAATTCATAAATTCTTCTGCACTTGAACTTAAAAGTCCATTTAGTCCACCGCACTCAGAAATTATTCTACCACAAAGATTTATAATATTTTCGTGTTTTGATCCTGTTCTAAGTATTATAGCTAATAGTTCATTATTAGATAAAGTTTCAGCACCATATCTTAATAATTTTTCTCTTGGCCTTTCATTTTGAGGCAAATCCATGATTTTGTAAGTCATACCCATAAAACAACTCCTTTATAGATTGACCCCCATCTCCCTTAACATAAAATATAATTTATTTACTGGTAACCCCACCACACTATAGTAGCAACCCTTTAATTCTTCAACAAACAAAGATGCCGCTCCTTGTATTCCATAAGCTCCAGCTTTATCAAAAGGCTCACCAGTTTCTATGTAACTCTTTATTTCTTTCTCAGAGAGTTTTGAAAATTTTACTTCTGTACAAACATACTCAGTACTTATTTCTTGAGTTTCAGTATTTATTATTGCAATTCCTGTATATACTTCATGTATATTGTCACTTAAAGCACTAAGCATTTCAAAAGCTTCCGTGGAATCTTTAGGCTTGCCAAGAACTTTACCCTTGAAATAAACAATAGTATCACACCCTATTATAGCAGCTGGCTTTTTCACACTACTGCAAATATCCATAGCCTTTCCTTTTGCTAAGGTAATAACGTAGTCCCCACAATCCCCAGAAAATGATATGTCACTCTCTTCAAAATCACTTACCATTATCTCGAAATTACTAGTTATTTTTTTTAAAAGTTCCGCCCTACGTATTGACGCAGAAGCCAAAATAATATCCACTACATCACTCCTAATATTTCCTATATAATATTATTGCCAAAATAATGCCTATAATAGACATAATATTAATATTAATATTTATACCGAAAGTTACTGCTAATACTTTAAAATCTATAAGCATAGGAGTACCCATGCCTATGGTATATGTATTCTTTAAAAATTTGAGTGCATCTATATTATTTCCTAATAGTTCCCCTATAAAACTTCCTGAAATAGCCCCTATCAGTATAAAAAAAATAAAATACTGATTTCTTTTCTCTGCACTTTTCAAATTATATCCCCCACTTTACTTATATATCTTATACATTTTAACATTTAATAAATTCATAAACAAGTGTATAAAATATTATTTAAGAAAAGTTTATAATTCCAATTCATTGAATTAAAAGGGCATCTACTAGGAATTAAAATAAAAAATACAAATAGACTTAATCAATCTATTTGTATTTTTTAAGTTTCACTATATTATACATCATACTTCATCAAACTTTACTACAATTAGGTTACAAAACAAAAAAATATACATTGCTTCAGATGCAATTCTCTTCACCAACTGATTCTAAAGATGTTTCGTGTAAATACTGAATTATATATCTATATTTTTAATAGTTTTTTTATAAATTTATAAATAT
>JAJYBA010000005.1 GCA_021779235.1 Bacillota bacterium | reverse complement strand
AGCTATGGACTATCCACCTTTCACAAGTATACTAGTAATAACTATGAGTTCTGAAGATGAAAATTTGTTAATAAAAAATATACAAAATGTTGGTGTAAATTTAAAATACAAGATTCAATATAATGATAAAATTACATTATTAGGACCGTGCCCTTGTGGAATTTCTAAAATTAAAAATTTTTATAGATGGCAAATCATAATTAAAGGTAATATTGAAGGAATCATTGCTGAAGAAATAAAGAATTTAGTTTATGAATCAGTTAAAAGTGTTTATACTAGTATACGAGTTAGTATAGATATTAATCCAAGCAGTATGATTTAACGAAATTAATGTTATAGCATGGAAGAAAATAATTAATAGCTTAGGCGAAGATAATTAATGACAAGGAGGGTTTTGCATGGCGATAAGGACAATTAGGACCTATGGTGACGACATCTTAAGAAAAAAAAGTAGAGTAGTAGATGAAATTAACCCTAGGGTTTTATTATTAATTAAAGATATGAAAGAAACTATGTATCATTCTAAGGGAGTGGGTCTTGCCGCACCACAAGTTGGTATTTTGAAAAGAATAGTAGTTATTGATGTTGGAAATGGACCATTGACAATTATTAATCCAGAGATAGTAGAAATGCAAGGTTCACACATAACTAATGAAGGTTGTTTAAGCATCCCGGGTACACAGAAGAATGTAGATAGGCCGGAGAAGGTAAGAGTGAAAGCAATGAATGAAGATGGAGAAAAGATTGAAATTGAAGGGGAAGGTCTTCTTGCAAGGGCTCTTTGCCATGAAATTGATCATTTAGACGGTGTGTTATTTATAGACAAAGCTTTAGAAGGTGAGGGAGAATAATATGAAGATAATTTTTATGGGTACACCAGAATTTTCAGTACCTTCACTTCAAAAACTCATAAATGAATTTGAAGTTTGTGCTGTTTTTACTCAGCCTGATAGACCTAAAGGAAGAGGTAAAAATTTAGCTATGTCACCTGTTAAAGAGTTAGCAGTGACCTATGATATACCAGTTTATCAACCTTTAAAACTGAAAAACAATGAAGAAATGATAAAAATAATTGAGGATTTAAAACCAGATTTTATTGTAGTAGTTGCTTTTGGTCAAATTCTTCCAAAGAAAATTTTAGACATTCCGAAGTTTGGATGCATAAATCTACATGCATCTTTATTGCCCCAATATAGAGGTGCTGCTCCTATAAATTGGTGTATAATTGAAGGCGCGAGTAAAAGTGGAAATACAACTATGCTTATGGATGTCGGCCTTGATACGGGAGACATGCTTTTAACACAGGAAATGGAACTTTCTGATACCATTACAGCAGGTGAATTGCATGATATTCTTATGAATAGTGGTGGTGAACTTTTAGTTAAAACAATAAATGGTATAGTAAATAACGAGATAGAGCCAGTTAAACAGGAAAATGAGTTCAGCTCATATGCTTCAATGCTTGACAAGGAAATGGCTAAGATAAATTGGGAACGTAGCAATGTAGACATTCACAATTTTATAAGAGGATTAAATCCATGGCCAATTGCATATACTCATTATGGAAATACAGTAATGAAAATATATAAGTCAAGAGTTTTAAATGAGAAGTCTAGTAAAGAGGTGGGAACTATTCTAGAGGTTTCAAAAGAAGGATTAAAGGTATCAACTGGCAGTGGAGTTTTACTTATCGAAGAGATACAATTTCCGGGTAAAAAGCCCCTAAAAGTAAAGGATTTTATAATTGGGAATAAGATAGATGAAGGTTCAATTTTGCAATAAGTGAGATGAAAATTTTTAAGCCATCAATATATTTTTGATTAATAAATTCAACAGAATTTCAGAGGGTGTATAAATTTCTTTCGGAAGTTCTTAATATTTAGCATTAAAAATGATGAGTTAATGGAAACTAAAGAGAGGTGAATGAATATGTATTTTTATGATAGTACTATGATTATATTATTACCTGCTTTAATTATATCAGCTTTTGCACAATTTAAAATTAAGTCTTCCTTTAGTAAATATTCCAAGGTGAATAGTGCAAATGGGTACACTGGAGCACAGGTAGCTAGAATACTACTAGATGATGATGAGCTTTTTAATATACCAGTAGAGATTGCACCTGGGAAGCTTACTGATCATTATGATCCTTCAAAAAGAGTTATGAGGCTTTCGGAGGAGGTATACTATGGGACTTCTGTAGCAGCCATAGGGGTTGCTGCTCATGAAACGGGTCATGCAATACAACATAAAGAACATTATGTGCCTTTAGAACTCAGAAACTCTATTGTTCCAGCAGTTAATTTTAGTTCTAATGCATCTTGGTTACTATTTTTTATAGGAATAATTTTAAGTATTCCTTCTCTAATAAATATTGGAATTATATTATTTTCAGCTGTAGTAGTATTTCAGTTAATTACTCTGCCAGTTGAATTTAACGCATCAAGTAGAGCATTAAAAATCTTAGAATCTAGGAATATACTTTATGGAGATGAAATAAGAGGCGCTAAATCAGTATTAAGTGCAGCAGCTATGACATACTTATCAGCGGCACTAATGGCAATTTCTCAGTTAATAAGGCTTATCCTTATAAGTAGAGATAAATAAATAGAAAATTGAGGTAAGAGGATGAATAATAGCAGAGCAGTAGCAATTGCAGTTATAGAAAAAGTATTAAATGAAAATGCTTATTCTAATATAGTTTTAGGTCTGGAACTTAACAAATCGGAACTTAACGATAAAGATAAAGCATTAGTTACAGAAATAGTCTATGGCACGTTAAAATATAAATATACTATAGATAAAATATTGAGTAAGTTTATAAAAAAAGGCTTCGAAAAGGTAGATAGTTTTGTTTTAAATATACTAAGGATATCAGTTTATCAAATTAGATTTTTAGATAAAGTTCCCAGCTTTGCAGTGGTTAATGAGGCTGTAACCTTGACTAAAAAGAAAAGTAATGTAGGAGCATCACAATTTGTTAATGGTGTACTTAGAAACTATCTAAGAGACAGCACCGCAGTGTACTATAATGAAAAAGATAATATTGAAAGATTATGCTTTGAATATTCCTTCACTAAGGCGTTAGTTAAACTCTTTATAAAGCAATATGGGCCTGAAAAAGCTGAGGAAATTCTTAAAGGGTTAAATAATAAACCTGATGTTACAGTTAGAGTTAATACTTTAAAATTAACTTATGAAGAAATATGGGAAAAACTTATAGAAAATGGATATAATATAGAAAAAGGATATGCCTGCCCTGAAGCAATACGAATTATTAAAGGGAAAAATATAGAGGATAACCTTTTATTTAATGAAGGGCACATAACAGTTCAAGATGAAAGTGCAATGCTCACAGCACCTTCTATGGATTTAGTACCAAATTTAAAAGTATTAGACCTTTGTAGTGCACCAGGGGGGAAGACTACACATATTGCAGAACTTATGAGAAATACAGGGCAAGTTTCTGCATTTGATATACATAAAAATAAGCTATCGTTAATAGAAGAAAATTTAAAGAGAATAGGAATTACAAACACAACTTGTGATGTTATGGACGCAACAGTTTACTCTGAAAATTTATTTGAATGCGCAGAGAGAGTGCTTATGGATGTACCTTGTTCTGGACTTGGAATTATTAGAAAAAAACCAGAGATAAAATGGAGCAAAGACATAAACAATATGAAAAGTATAATAGATATACAAAGAAAAATAATGGATAATGCTTCAAAATACGTAAAAAAAGGCGGCGTGCTTGTATATTCAACATGCACCCTCAATAAGGAAGAAAATGAAGGCAATATTGATTGGTTTATAGAAACGCATCCAGAATTTAGGATTGAACCAGTATTCTATGGGAAACTTAATAATATAAACTATAGTGATAAAGGTTATGTTACAATATTACCAAATGAGTACATGGATGGTTTTTTTATAGCAAAAATCATAAAGTCGTGGTAGGTGTATAAAATGATAAATATTTTAGACTTAAATTTAGTAGAACTAAAACAATGGATGAAAAGTAATGGAGAAAGCGAATTTAGAGCTAAACAAGTATCAGACTGGATTTATAAGGGCCTTTGGAAGTTTGAAAATATGAATAATATTCCACAAAATGTAAAAGAAAAGCTTCAAAATAATTTTTATATAGGAATACCTGAGCTAGTTTCTGAATATACTTCAAAACAAAACGATACAAGAAAATATCTCTTTGCTTTAGAAGATGGTAATTTAATTGAATGCGTTGTTATGAAATATAAACATGGAAATTCTATATGCATATCCACACAAGTTGGATGCAGGATGGGATGTAAATTTTGTGCTTCTACCATTGGAGGAATGATTAGAAACCTAACCGCCGGGGAAATGTTATCTCAAATAATGAAATCACAGCATCTACTAGGAGAACGAATTTCTAATGTTGTATTGATGGGAAGTGGTGAACCCTTTGACAACTTTGAAAATGTAATAAAATTTCTTGAGATTGTGAATTCAGAGAATGGATTAAATATTGGTCAAAGACATATAACTATTTCTACCTGTGGTATCGTACCAAAAATTAAAGAATTTGCCGATATTAATTTGCAAATAACACTGGCTATTTCACTTCATGCACCTACAGATGAGATTAGAATGAAAAGTATGCCAATTGCAAATAAATATTCTATTGCAGAAATTATTGATGCATGTAAGTACTATATAAACAAAACCAATAGAAGAGTAACTTTTGAATATGCTCTTGTGAAAGATCTTAATGATAGCACTAGAGATGCAGAAAAGTTAAGTGTATTATTAAAAGGTATATTATGCCATGTTAATTTAATTCCGGTTAATGAGATAAAAGAAAATGAACTAAAAAGATCTTCGAATGATAATGTAATTCAGTTTAAGAAGGTACTTGAAGCTAATAATATTGAGACAACAATAAGAAGGGAAATGGGATTAGATATTAATGCGGCATGTGGACAACTTAGAAGAAGCTACATTAAAGGAAAGAACTTAAATGAGGGGGTGTAACAATGCTGGGGATTTTATCTGATGTTGGGAATGTTAGAAAAATAAATGAAGACTCAGTAGGTTATTTTGAAGGTAGTGATATTGATATTTATGTTGTAGCAGATGGTATGGGGGGACATAATGCAGGAGAGGTTGCTAGTGAACTAGCAATTGAGGTTGTGATAGAATATATAAAGCAGAATCACCATGGTTTAGAAATGAAAAAAGTGCTTTCTGACGGAATAAGAAGTGCAAATAAGAAAATTTATGATGTGGCAAGTCAAAGTGATTCTCTTAAAGGGATGGGTACGACTATAACAATTTGTTTTAAAAAGCAAAATAAAATGGTGGTTGCAAACGTAGGTGACAGTAGTTGTTATATTATTGACAATAAAAGAAAATTATCAAAGGTTACTAGAGACCATTCATTGGTACAACAGCTTTTAGATAACGGTACTATAACTGAGGATGAAGCTAGAACTCATCCAAATAAAAATATTATTACAAGGGCACTTGGAACAAATGAGTTAGTAGAAATTGATTTATTTGATGTTGATTTGACTAATATAATAAAATGTGTTTTATGTACAGATGGTCTTACTAATGATGTGACTTATTCTGAAATGTATGATATTATTATGGAAAACGACAATGTTTCTAGCTGCAAAATGTTAGTGGATTTAAGTAAATCTAAGGGTGGAAGAGATAACATATCAGTTATCGTATTTGAAGGAGAGTGCAGAGATGATAGGAACCATATTAGGGAGTAGATATGAACTCCTTGAAAAAATTGGAGAGGGCGGGATGGCAATAGTTTATAAAGCTAAGTGTCATTTACTCAATCGATATGTTGCTGTAAAAATACTAAAAGAAGAATACTCAAATAATATAGACTTTATGGAAAAATTTAAAAGGGAAGCTGCATCTGCAGCTAGTCTTTCAGCAAATAATATAGTTAATATTTATGATGTAGGAAGTGAAAGAGATATTAACTATATTGTTATGGAATATATAAAAGGGAAAACTTTAAAACAAATTATACTTCAAAATGGTAGCATGAATTATAATCAGGCAATAGATTATGGCATGCAGATTGCAAAAGCACTTGAGTGTGCTCATAAAAATAACATTATACATAGGGATATCAAACCTCATAATATTTTAGTAACTGAGGATGGAACAGTTAAGGTTACAGATTTCGGTATAGCGAAAGCTTCTAGTTCTGTGACTATAACTAATACTAGCACAGTAATGGGATCAGCTCATTATTTTTCACCAGAACAGGCTAAAGCAAGTTTTGTAGATTGTAGAACAGACATTTACTCTTTTGGTATAGTGCTCTATGAGATGGTTACAGGACGAGTACCATATGATGCAGAAAGCCCTGTATCCGTAGCTTTAAAACATATACAGGAGCCAGTTGTGCCACCTAAGCACATAAATGATAATATTCCTGAAAACTTGAATAAATTAATATTAAAAGCTATGGAGAAGGAGCCAATAAAGAGATATCAAACTGCAAAAGACATTCTTTTAGATTTACAGAGGATACAAAATAATAGTTCCTATACTATCGCAACCAATAGCATGGAAAATGAATACACTAGAATTATGGAACCTGTAAATGTATCTGATTATGAAAAAGATGATGTTGTTAAAAATACAAAAAATAAAATTAACAAGAAAAATAAAACGAAGATAATAGTTTCTGTTGCAATAATTTTAGTAATTGTTCTAGGTGGTATTGCAGGTGGCATTTATAAGACACTTTCCAATAGTGGTAAGCCAAATGATGGGTTAGGCAAGCTCGTGGTTCCAAAAATTATTGGTTTAGACAAGAGTGAGGCAGAAAAGTTAGTTGTAGAAAAGGGTCTGAATTTTGTAGTAGTTGGAGAAGAAAATAGCGACAAACCAAAAGGTACGGTCCTAATTTGTTTTCCAGATGAAGGAACAGAAGTGAAATCTAATGGAGAAGTAAGGGTTAGGGTTAGTAATGGGCCAGAGAGTTTTAAAGTTCCTTATGTTAAAGGACTTGACAAAATCTCCGCTAAAGCCATCATTGAACAAAATGGGTTGGTACTCGGAGATATTACAGAGGAATTCAGCGATTCCATTGCAATTGGTATAGTAATAAACCAAGATCCAAGTGAAGATAGTTCAGTCCAAAAAGGTGATAAAGTAAATCTAGTAATAAGTAAGGGATCAGAAGTTAAATTAACAAAGGTCCCAGATTTAAATGGACTGTCTATAAATGAAGCAGAACGAGTGCTGCAAAGTACAAATTTAAAATTAGGTGATAGAAAAGAAATAGTAACTAACGATAAAGCGCTAGACGGTAAAATCTTTAATCAAAGTATTGCATCAAATACAGAAGTTAAGGAAGGTAATTCGGTAGGTGTTAATTACTATAAGTATAAAGAAGCTGTAAAAGAGCAATTTGATGTTCCAAACTTTATAGGAAAAACAGTTAAAGAAGCAAAAGATTTAGCTGCAAAATCTGATATAACAATATCAGCCCCTGGAAATGATGAAGATATCATTGATTCACAAGACAAGGCACCGGGGACTAAGGCTAATGTTGGAGATACTATAACGTTAACATCCAAGGCAGTTGTACCTCCAGTAACACCAACAACACCTGCAACTGGTCAATAAAAATAAATAATTGTAAGTTATGCATCTAAAACATATCTAAAGAATATTAAATCAAGGATAAATGATGGAGGATATATGCAAGGAGTAATCATAAAAGGTATAGGCGGACTATATTTTGTAAAAGTCCAAGACAAAGTCATAGAATGTAAGGCAAGAGGGAAGTTCAGGTATGCTGGACTTTCCCCTGTTATTGGCGACAAAGTGGAGATAATATTAGAGGCAGATGAGAATAAGGGTGTAATTGAAAAAATTTTTACAAGAGATACAGAACTAATACGCCCTGTAGTTGCTAATGTTACTCAAGCTTTTGTAGTTTTTGCATTTAAAAAACCCGACTTAAATATGGATTTGCTCAATAAATTTCTAGTGCTTTGTACATATAATAAGTTAAAGATAGTTCTTTGTTTAAATAAGTTGGATTTAGTTGAGGAAGTTGATGAGGAGCTTATAGCAGAATTAAAAAGTGCCGGCTGTGATATAATATTTTTAAAAGCAAAAGAGGGTCAAGGTCTTGAGGAACTTAAGACAAGAATAAAAAATAATATTACTGTTTTTTGTGGGCCTTCTGGAGTGGGAAAGTCAACTATATTGAATAGTTTAGTTGGAAGAGAAGCTATGAAAACCGGAGATATAAGTGAAAAATCACAAAAAGGTAAGCATACTACTAGGCATAGTGAACTTATTGAATATGAAGAAGGATTTTTACTAGATACTCCAGGATTCTCATCATTAAGTATAGATTTCATAGAGAAAGAACAATTACAACATTGTTTCCCGGAATTTGAAAAACATAGAGGTGAATGTAGGTTTTCTAATTGTATGCATTATAAAGAACCTAATTGTAGAGTTAAGGAAGCTGTAGAAGCAAATGAAATTTACACAGATAGATATAAATTTTATACAAAAACGTTAGAAGAAATTATTGCTAGGGGGAATAAAAAATGATAAAAATAGCACCATCTATACTATCAGCAGATTTTTCAAGACTAGGAGAGCATATTAAAGCGCTGGATGCATATGGTGCTGATATGATTCATATTGATGTAATGGATGGAATGTTCGTACCTAACATTTCTTTTGGAATTCCTATCATTAAAAGTATTAGGAAACTAACGAAATTACCATTTGATGTACATCTAATGATAGAAGAACCCTCTAGATATGTAGAAGATTTTGTAAAAGCAGGAGCTGATATTATAACTGTACATTATGAAGCGGATAGACATATTGATAGGACTATTAATTACATAAAAAGTTTTGGTGTTAAAGCAGCAGTTGCATTGAACCCTGCTACACCTGTAGATTGCATTAAACATTTAATAAGTAATCTTGATATGGTACTTATTATGTCAGTAAACCCTGGCTTTGGTGGACAAAAGTATATTGAATACTGCTCTGATAAACTCAAAGAAGTTAGATGCCTTGCAGACAAATATAATAAAGACCTTATGATTCAAGTAGATGGTGGCATTGATGCAATCAATATTGGAGAAGTTGTTAATAGTGGTGCTGATGTAATTGTAGCTGGGTCGGCTGTATTTAAGAATGGTGAAATTGAGGAAAACATAAAAGCTTTAAGAACAGGTATTTAACATGAAGGCTATAATAGTGTCAGGAGGTAATCCACCCCCTCGAGAATTACTCATTAAGGAAATTACTGGAGATACATTTTTAATTGGAGCAGATAGTGGTGCTAATTGCCTATATAGTTATAATATAGTGCCGAATTTACTTGTAGGAGATTTTGATTCAATTGATAAAAACGTGTTAGATTATTTTAAAAAAAGTAATTGTATTATAGATATTTATCCTACAGAAAAGGATTTTACTGATACTGAAATTGCAGTTAAAAAGGCACTTTCCATGAAACCAAATGAAATAGTATTCTTGGGATGCACAGGAAGTAGAATTGATCATTTGCTTGGCAATATTGGAATGTTAAAAATTTGTTTAGAGTATGGCGTTAATGCTTATTTAAAGGATGAAAACAATACTATAAGGTTAATTGATACCTCAACTTCATTAAACGGCACCGTGGGTGAAATATTCTCAGTACAATCTTATGGGGATGAAATAGTAGGATTAACTATTGAGGGTGCAAAATACCCTCTAAATAATTACAATTTGAAAATTGGGCAAAGTATAACTATTTCAAATGAGTTTGCAATGCCTCAGGTGGAGCTTAAATTTAAATCTGGGACGCTGATGTTAATATTATCATCAGATTAATATTTAAATAAAAACTATTTTTTTATTGATGATTTCAATGAAAAAATAGTTTTTTTTATTTTTGTAACATTGGTGATAGTGAATCATATAATAATATTGGAATACTTTGGGAGGGGAATAACTTATGAAAAAATATTATAAATGTTTAGAAAAGCAGCTTGGATTAATCATTGCATGTATAGGCGTAGGAATTATAACGGTAATAATAGTTCCATTTTGGTGGTGGATAATTGCTGTGGGAGGAGCAGTTGTATATTTTGGCTATAGTATAATGGATCACCACGACCATTGTTAGTGATATGCAGATAAAGTGGTAAATAAAAATAGGTTTTGCAAGTACATGTTTTTTACATTGCAAAAACATAGCAGTTATTTGGTTATATATAGGTAGTATAATTAGAAATTTTGGATACTTCATATTCGGGAGGGAAGAAAGATGAGAATTGTGGCTATTAAATTACCGAGATTTATATCTCGAATAATTAAATTTTTTTTTAGAAAATAACATAGGAAACTCAGATTATTAGATTTGCAGTTAATAGGTTTCATGCAAAATAAAAAATGCAGCTTATACAGCTGCATTTTTATTTCTTAAATTATATAGCACGTTGTACTTTACCAGAACGAAGACATCTAGTACATACATGTATAGATTTAGGTGTTCCGCTAACTATAGCTTTAACTTTTTGGATATTTGGAGCCCATTTTCTTTTTGATTGACGGTGTGAGTGACTATATTGGCTACCTGAAATAACACCTTTATTGCATATTTCGCATTTTCTTGACAATGAAAACACCTCCTTAAGACTACGAAGAAAAAAATCTTCTCAATTCAAACACAAATTATTGTAACATAGATACTACTACTCTTGCAAGTGAAATACAAAATTATTAGTAAATAAAGTAATTATAAAATTAATTTTCTTGAATAAATTAATATTATAATATAAAATAATCTATATGGCGGTTAAAAGGAGGAATTACAATGAAAGGTAACATTACGAACGAGAATGGTACTATATATTATTCAGAAGAAGTGTTAGCTAACATAGTTGGCATTTCTACAATGGAGTGTTATGGTGTTGTGGGCATGGCATTAAAAGATGCCAAGGATGGATTTTGGCAATTGATTAAGAGTGATGGTTTAAATAAAGGAGTTAAAATTCATTCTAAGGAAAATCAACTATTTATTGAATTATATATAATAGTTGAATATGGCACAAAAATCTCTGTAATAGCTAATAATATAATTCAAAAAATAAGATATAATGTTGAAAATTATACAGGACTGAAGGTTGCGGCAATAACAGTAAACGTCCAAGGTGTAAGGGTCTAAGGAGGTACGGACATTGGAATACTTAAAAATTAACGGACAACATTTCCGGAATATGGTAATAAATGCATCTAATATGTTAGAAGATGAAAAAGAATATGTAAATTCACTAAATGTGTTTCCGGTTCCAGATGGAGATACGGGTACGAATATGTCAATGACATTCAAAGCAGCAGTGCAAGAAATTGAAAGTATGTCAACTAAGTCTATTGGTGAGGTATCGCAAAAATTAGCTAGAGGCGCGCTTATGGGTGCAAGAGGCAATTCAGGTGTTATACTATCACAAATATTTAGAGGCATTGGAAAAGGGTTAGAAGGTATAGAAGAAGCTACTTCTGAAGAATTTGCTAAAAGTATTTTAGAAGGTGCAAATTTTGCATATAAAGCTGTTATGAGACCTACTGAAGGAACGATTTTAACTATTATTAAAGCTGCTGGTGACAGTGCAGTTAATAACCCAAAAGCCAACGTTGTTACACTTATGCAGGAGGTTTGCAAGCATAGTGAAATTATGCTAAATAAAACTCCAGATATGCTTCCAGCATTAAAACAAGCAAAAGTAGTTGATGCAGGTGGGATGGGACTTCTAATATTGCTTAAAGGAATGTATGAAGCTCTAAGCAGTAATATGGAAGCTACAGTTAATAAATCAGACAAGCAAAGTAATAAATCAGAAGCAATACCATCTTCAGCTGCAGATATGCCTGTAGACATAAAGTTTGGATACTGTACTGAATTGTTAGTTATCACTGAAAATGTTGATACTAACGAATTAAAGAATTATTTAGAAAAGCTTGGAGACTCAATGGTTGTAGTTGCGCAGGATGAATTTGTAAAAATTCATATACACACAAATGATCCAGGGCTAGTGCTTTCAAAAGCAGTAACACTAGGTGAATTATCTAAGATTAAAATTGAAAACATGAGAGAACAACATAGAAATTTATTGGGTATTGAGGATGAGGCGGTTCAAGAACTGAATAAAGAAGAGCTTATTGAAAATAAGAAATATGGATTTATATCTGTTGCACTTGGAGAAGGCATCAAAAACATTTTTCAAGATTTAGGTGTGGATGTTGTAATAGAAGGTGGCCAAACTATGAATCCAAGCACACAAGATATATTGGATAGTATTAATAAAATTAATGCTGAAAACATATTTGTATTACCTAATAATAAGAATATACTTATGGCAGCATTGCAAGCGGTTGAACTGTCAGATAAAAATGTAATTGTTATTCCTTCTAAAACTATCCCTCAAGGAGTAACTGCTGTAACTATGTTTAATGCAGAAGTTGGTGTAGAAGAAAATGAGAATACATTAAAAGAAGCAATTAAAAATGTTGCAACAGCTTCTGTAACCTATGCTGTTAAAGACACTGAGGCTGATGGCAATGTAATAAAAGAAGGAAATATACTAGGTTTAGTTGAGCAAAAAATAAAAGAGGTTGGAACAGATATATATAAAGTTTGTGAAGATATTATAGATAGTATGATCACCGAAGATAGTGAGCTTATTACAATTTTCTATGGTGAAGATTGCATTGAAAGTGAAGTGGAAGAGTTTATTTCTACTTTAGAGGATAAGTATCCAGATATAGACATTCAACATTATAATGGAAAACAACCACTATATTATTTTATTGCTTCAGTTGAATAAAAGCCCTAGGGCTTTTTTTCTTATAATTTGGTAATGAAAGATATAAGATGCACAAAAATATTATTAAAATCTTACTTTTGGAGTGGTATTTGTGGATATTTATAGTGACATAAAATATATAAAGGGTGTAGGACCTAAAATGGCAGAAACTTTGAATAAGTGTGGAATTTTTAACATAATAGATCTAATATTATATTTTCCACGAGATTATGAACATGTTTCTGCACAGAAAAACATTCTCGAATGCTCCGAAAATGAAAAAGTCATTGTAGAGTGTACTGTTTTAAATATATTAAAAGATGTTAGGTTAAAGAATAATAAAACTCTTTCTACTATAGTCTTTTGCCAAGGTGAAAATAAATTTAAGGGTAAGTGGTTTAATCAAACTTATGCAAAAAATAGCTATAAGATTTCAAATAAGTATATTATTACTGGTAAAGTGGATAAATTCAAGGAAGAAATTACAATAATGAATCCTAAAATAGTGAAAAATACTTCAATGGATACAAATAAAATTCTTGCTAAGTATCCGCTTAAAAGCAATGTGACAAATAATTTTTTTAATAAAATTATATCTGATGTGTTGTGTAGCATTGAAATAACAGAGAATTTACCAAAATGGCTTGTGGAAAAATATGGTTTTTGTTCTTTGGATGAGGCTACCCGTAATATACATAGCCCTAAGAGTTTGGAACTCCTTAATGAATCAAAGAGAAGACTTAAATTTCAAGAATTATTTACGTATTCATTAAAAATATTAATGTTAAAAGAATTTATAAAATCTCATAATGAGGGTATTGCATTTAAAATAGCTCCAGAACTTACATCATTAAAGGCAAATCTTCCATTTGAGCTTACCAATGCACAGAGCAAGGTTGTAAGGGAAATTCTAATTGATCAAAAGAAAAATATAGGCATGAATCGGCTGGTGCAAGGGGATGTTGGAAGTGGTAAAACCATAGTTGCTATAATTACTATGTTTAACGTAGTGAAAAATGGCTACCAAGCAGCTATGATGGCACCAACTGAAATCCTAGCAAAGCAACATTACGAAGAAATTCAAAAGGTATTAAAGGACTTTCCACTTAGAATACAAATATTAAGTGGAAGTACTACAGCTAAAAACAAAGAACTAATTAAAGCGGAGTTAAAGG
This sequence comes from Bacillota bacterium, assembly GCA_021779235.1. GTDB lineage: Bacteria > Bacillota > Clostridia > Clostridiales > Clostridiaceae > Clostridium_AD. Next base: position 9,429 of record JAJYBA010000005.1, on the reverse strand, counting down.
CTGGAAACATTGATATTATTGTTGGAACCCATGCACTTATTGAAGATAATGTAGAATTTGAAAATTTAGGTATGATTGTTACTGATGAGCAGCATCGTTTTGGAGTTACACAAAGAAATAGATTTTCAAATAAAGGTAAAAACATAGATATTCTAGTAATGACAGCTACTCCTATTCCTAGAACACTATCTCTATATTTATATGGTGATTTAGACGTATCTATTATAGATGAATTGCCACCAGGCAGACAAAAGATTGATACATACTATGAAAGTATGGCCTCAAGTGGGAAAGTGTATGAATTTGCTTTAAGTGAAATTAATAAGGGAAGACAAGTTTACATAGTTTGCCCTTTAGTAGAAGAAAATGAAGAAATGAAGTTAAGTTCAGTTGAGAAACTTTATGAAAAATTGAAAGAAGAATATTTTAGCACTATAGAAATTGGAATGGTATATGGTAAAATGCCTAGTAAACTTAAAAATGAAGTCATGGAAAAATTTAAAAGTGGTGAAATTAAAGCGTTAATTTCTACTACAGTAATTGAAGTTGGAGTAAATGTACCTAATGCTACAATGATGATAATTGAAAACTCAGAAAGGTTTGGGCTTGCACAACTCCATCAACTTAGAGGAAGAGTAGGAAGAGGGAAGCATAAGTCCTATTGTATACTGTTAGCTAATATCACAAATAATATAGTGAAAAGAAGACTGGAAATATTGAAAAAAAGTAATGACGGCTTTTTTATTGCTGAAGAAGATTTAAAAACTAGGGGTGCGGGAGAATTATTTGGCTTTAAACAGAGTGGTGAATCAGGATTAATTTTATCAGATGTAATCGAAGATATTAATATTTTAAAACTTGCAAATAGTGAAGCGAAAAAGTTAATTCAAAGCGACAACGCTGAAGACAAAAGGGTGAAGAATGAAATATTAGAAAAAATAGAGAAAAGTTCTAACTACATTTGTTTCAATTAGGAAAAAATATCTTTGTATAAATTACATATATATGTTAAAATATTATCGAAACTGGCTTAGATGGAGGAATAAACATATGAGAATTATTTCAGGAAGTGCAAGAGGAAGAAAGTTATTGTCCCCAGTTGGCATGGGAACTAGACCCACATTAGATAGAATAAAAGAAGCTATATTTAACATAATCCAAAATAGAACACACGGTGCGGTTGTGGTGGATATGTTTTCTGGTACTGGCAGTTTAGGTCTAGAAGCAGCAAGTAGAGGGGCGGAGAAATGCTATCTAATTGATATGGGTGATACTACATTTGAGATGTTACAAAAAAATGTAGATAATTTAAAGTTTAATGATAAATGTAAGTGTTTAAAAGGTGATACATATAAATACATGCAACAGTTTGCAGATGAAAAAGTTGTGTTTGATTTGATTTTTATAGATCCACCATATGCTAAGGACATGATACCACCTGCTATTGAGATTATTTCTACAAATAGACTTTTAAGGGAAGATGGATTGATTGTTTGTAAAATAGATTCTTCAGAAGAAATATATGAAGGAAATAATATTATTCATCTTTCTGATTTAAGAAAATATGGTAACACTACTGTATTGTTTTACGAATATAAGGGAGCTAATAATTCTTAATTATTAGTTTTACTAAAGAAATAAAGGGCGGGTAACAAGGAATAATTGTTATCTACCCCAAAGGAATATATGGAGGCATAACATGAAAAAGGCAATTTGCCCTGGCAGTTTTGATCCAATAACCAACGGACATTTAGACATTATTGAGAGGGCGTCTAGAGTTTTTGATGAATTAATTGTAGGAGTTCTTGTTAACCCTGAAAAAAAAGGTCTCTTCACTGTAGATGAGAGAGTTGAGCAAATAAAAAACGTAGTGAAAGATTTACCTAATGTGAAAGTTAAGAAGTTTAGTGGTTTACTTGTTGACCTAATGAATAAAGAGGGTGCTGGTGTCATTGTGAAAGGACTTAGAGCCGTTTCGGATTTTGAATATGAATTTCAAATGGCAGCAATGAATAATAAATTGGATCCAAGTAAGGAAACTGTGTTTATGATGACAAAGGCTGAGTATTGCTATCTAAGCTCTTCCTCAGTTAAACAGGTCGCAATGTTTGGTGGATGTATAAAAGGGTTAGTACCTGAGGAAATTATCCCAGATATTATGAGGAAAATTAATTCTAAATAGGGGGAAAAATATGGATGTTATAAAGCTTTTAGAATATCTTCAAGAAATTGTTGAGAGTTCGTCTAAAATACCTGTTACAGGTAAGGCAGTTATTAATAAGAGAGAAATATTGGATATAATTGATCAAATTATAAGTCACATGCCAGATGAGTTTAAGCAGGCTCAGTGGATCTGTGATGAAAAAGAACGAATTCTTGTTGATGCAAAAAACCAAGCAAAGATTTTTGAGGAAGAGACCATTGACAAAATAAAAAGAAGAGTTGAGAAGCAAGACTTAGTTAAAGAAGCACAAACTAGAGCTGAAGAAATCATAGCCTCAGCTCAGAGAGATGCTAAAATTATGAGGCTCGGAGCGAAAGACTATGCTGATGAAATACTATCTCAATTAGATAAAGAGATTGAATCAAAAGGTCAGCAAATGCTTCATAAGATTAAAGATGATGTTCAAACATTTTTAATATCTCTTCAGGAAGAAGTCACAGATACAACATCTTCAATAAGAGAAAATGTAAAAGAATTAAGAACTATGAAATAGTTTAATTATATTTATAAGAAACAGTGGAATAAATAAAATTATTAATAGTAAAAAGTATAAATTACTACTGCTATATATATTTATATTATTAAAAGTGTAAATAGACGAGGTCTGTAGAAAAACATAATATAAAACTAGTGTTAAAATTGAAGAAATAACGGCTTGAATAAATTTCCTTCCAATGTATTTTTTTATTGAGACATCATATTTATAGGTGTAGCTATAGACTTGAGAAATGATAGACAAACCACTAAAAGCAATTAAAAAACTCAAAACAGGAAGTTTTACATATAGATTTGAATTACTAGAAGATATTAAATAGCATCCATTAGTCATCTCTAACATTCCCAGTAATAAACCTTCTATAAAATCCCCAGAAGAACCAATAATTAAAATGAACTTATTAAGGACAATGTGAAATATGACATTGTCTTTAATTATTCCCGTTATTACAGAGAATACTACGATAAAACCACCTATATTTAAGGAATTCTTAATGGCATCTTCAATACTGTTTTTGAATATTATACCAATATTTGCATTTGTGGATTTGGTTTTTGAGAAATTCATACTTTTATTTTTGACTTTAAAAGAAAAATTCTTTGAAGGGATTACAAATCCCATAAAGATGCAGGATAGAATATTAGATAGTAATAATATATAACCAATTTTAGTGCTTGACATCATAGAAGCGCCAACTGCACCAATAATAAATAGAGGGCTTGAATTAGAAGCGATATTTAACAGTCTTTCACAGGTGTTTAAATCAATTATATTTTTTTCGTATAAATCACAACTATATCTTGCGCCTAAGGGGTAACCGCATAGTACACTAACTAATAGAGCCAAGCTACATTCTTTTGGCAGTTTTAACGGCTTACAAATTATATTACCTAGTAGTTTAGAATAAATATGAATTCCATCATAGCTTATTATAATATTTATTACAACTAAAAATGGAAAAAGAGAAGGAAAAACCGCATTGAAAAATAATTTTGCACCGGATATAGTGTAGTGGATACAAATATTTGGTGCTAATATTATTTGAAGAATAATAAGGGAACAAACTATTGTTATTGAAAAATTTATCTTCAAAGTTTTAAACAATTTAAATAATAAGAAAATTATGAAAATCAACAATATAACTAATAGAAACTTCAATTTAAAACCCCTTTTTAAAGTATTGCTGTATTAAATATATTTTAATTTTTATAAACTTATGTATTAAGGACATTAATTTAAAATAAAATAAAGGCTAATATCTATGACTGATAGTAGCCTTTGTTTTTATTTTATAATAATAGGGGATATCAAATAATCGTTATTATGGTTTATACTGCTATTTATGGTGCTATAAGCTTTTGTAGCCTGAACATCTAATTGTAAGGTCTCACTTAACTCTTTAGGAAGTTTAGTGTAAATTGGAATGTTACTATTTGATTTTATGGATTTTAGAATTGACTTTCCATTTGAGTTAAATCCTAAAATTCGAGCATAAGGACAAGGTGTAGATCTTAATTTTTCAGTATCAAAGTTATCAAATCCTATAAAATATTGGCATAATATCCTACTAAGTCTAGTATAAGTGTACCGTTTGCTTTTCATTGCTTCTAAAGCACTAGAGTAACTCATGTTATTTTGTAAGGATTTAATAATTTTATTATCAAGACCTTCAGATACATCAGGTAAATTTACTAAAGAATTATTTGAGGTAAAGGATTTATGTTTTATATAAGGAAACATTGAATCTTCAAAGGTAAATTCATAATTTTTTGAGTATAAATTTAGGATTTCAGTTAATACTGAACTTGGAACATGGCTTTCTAGCTTTGTTAAAGAACCATTTTCCTTTACAAATTTTCTTATAGAGGTAGCACTTGAAAATTCACTATGTAAAAGATTGCTGTTATAAGAAGCACCTTCTCTTTTTAAGGTATAAGGTTTAATGGAACTATTTAACTTTATTAAGCTCTTACAATACTCAATACCTAGTATATTGTTAGAGGAATTTAAGAAATCATCTAATAATAAGTTGGATATATTCATATTGGAGTTTATTAAATAATCATAAAGCGCATTGGCTCTAGCCATTGGGAAAACAAGACCTTCGGATAAATATGTTTTTAATAGTGATTTAAATTCAATAGGTTCTTCAAGCAGTATATTGGATATGTTATATATATCATTGATATTTCCATGTTCGCTACCAAAACAAATATTATTAACTATTCCGAGGCTATTAAGAAGACTCACAGAACCGTAAGAAAAAAATTCTGCTGAGGATACACTGTAAACAGTTGGAATTTCTATTACTAAATCTACTCCGTTATTTAAAGCCATTTTAGTTTTTGTCCATTTGTCTATGCTGGATGGAATTCCACGTTGAGCAAAATTCCCGCTCATAACACAAATTAAGGCATCACAATTTGTGAGCTCTTTGGTTTTATTAATATGATATAAGTGACCATTATGTAATGGGTTGTATTCAACAATTATACCTGAAATATTCATTAAATCACCTCATGAAAGCCCATATCAATATAATTAGATACATTACCTTTATATTAATTATAAGCTAAAAATTTATATATAAACAAAAATTACTAAAAGCCATATAACAATTTAATATATTCTCAGCTTTTAATTTTTAATTCACAAATGAAAAAGTGCTGAATTTTATAATTTAAGACCAAAAATCCATTAAAGTGGCATAATTGATGAATTTCTTCTGAAATATCGTTAAAACTAATATATATTCAGATATCTTATATAATATAAAACAAATTAATAAAAGTACATATATTTCACTTAAAAATAAAAAGAATGAAAATTAAGAATATATAAAATATAATATATGTAAAGGATTTTGCTATTTTATGTTGAAATGTATAGCTGAAAAGGAGTATATTATTAATGTATATAAGTTGAGAATAACTGAAAGGAGAAATAAGATGGCATTTATAGAGAAAATATGTAAAATGGCACAAGCAGATAAAAAAAGAATAGTACTTCCAGAAGGTGAAGAAGAAAGAACTATAAAAGCTAGTGAAATCATCAAAAATAATTCATTGGCTGAAGTAATATTAATAGGTGATATAAGTATAATACAAACAAAAGCGGCTGAGCTAGGAGTTAACCTTGAAGGAATAGAGATTGTAGAACCAAAAACTTCTGAAAAAACTGAGGTTTATGCCAAGGAATTTTATGAATTAAGAAAAAGCAAAGGAATGACTTTAGAAAAAGCAGCAGAGACAATGCAAGATTGTTTGTATTTTGGAACTATGATGCTTAAAATGAACGATGCTGATGGATTAGTATCAGGCGCAGTACATACTACAGGAGATTTACTTAGACCTGGAATGCAAATTATTAAAACTGCACCAGGAATTAAGGTTGTTTCAAGTTTCTTTATAATGGAATTACCGAGTAATGAATATGGAGAAGACGGCTTACTTTTATTTGCAGATTGTGCTGTTAATCCAAACCCTAATGCAGAAGAACTAGCATCTATAGCTATTAGTACTGCAGACAATGCAAAATCTTTATGCAATTTTGAACCTAAGGTTGCAATGTTATCTTTCTCAACTATGGGAAGTGCAAAGCATGAATTAGTTGATAAAGTATCAAAAGCTACTGAAATTGCAAAGAATGCTAGACCAGATTTACAAATTGATGGAGAGCTTCAATTAGACGCAGCTATTGTTGCAAGTGTAGCAAAACAAAAGGCACCAAACAGTACTGTAGCTGGAAATGCAAATGTTTTAGTGTTCCCAGATTTACAAGCTGGTAATATTGGATACAAATTAGTACAAAGGTTTGCTAAAGCAGAGGCAATTGGACCAGTATGTCAAGGCTTTGCTAAGCCAATAAATGATTTATCAAGAGGATGCAGTGTGGAAGATATAGTTAATGTTGTTGCCGTAACTGCAGTTCAAGCTCAAGCTCAAAAATAATTTTATATATAACAATCATTCAAAACATATACGATTAGGGAGGCAAAATAAATGAAAATTTTGGTTATAAACTGTGGAAGTTCATCGTTAAAGTATCAATTAATAAACATGGAAAATGAAGAATGCTTAGCACTAGGATTAGTAGAAAGAATAGGAATAGAAGGATCAAAATTAACTCAAAAGGCTAACGGAGAGAAATATATCATTGAAGAGCCAATGAAAGACCATACAGACGCTATTAGATTAGTACTAGGAGCACTTGTAGATGGAACACATGGTGTTATTAAAGAATTATCAGAAATAGGTGCTGTAGGTCATAGAATCGTTCATGGTGGAGAAAAATATGCAGAATCAGTTTTAGTTACTGATGAAGTAATGAAGAACTTAGAAGAATGTTCAAAACTTGCACCACTTCACAACCCAGCAAATATAATTGGAATCAATGCTTGTAAAGCATTAATGCCAAATACACCTATGGTTACTGTATTTGACACTGCATTCCATCAAACAATGCCAGAAGTTGCATACATATACCCACTTCCATATGAGCTTTATACTGAACATAGTGTTAGAAAATATGGATTCCATGGAACATCTCACAAATATGTTTCAGCTAAAGCAGCAGAAATGATGGGTAAAGATATAAAAGATTTAAAATTAATTACTTGTCACTTAGGAAATGGAGCAAGTATTACTGCAATACAAAATGGTAAGTCAGTAGAAACAAGTATGGGATTCACTCCACTTGAAGGAATAGCTATGGGAACTAGATGCGGAAGTATAGACCCAGCTATATTAACATATGTAATGAAAGAATTAGACTTAACAATCGATGAAGCAAATGATTTAATGAATAAAAAATCAGGAGTACTTGGAATATCTGGTGTTAGTAGTGACTTTAGAGATATAGAAACAGCTGCATGGGAAGAGGGAAATCATAGAGCACAGTTAGCACTTGATATATTTAGCTATAAAGTTAAAAAATTCATAGGTTCTTATGCTGCTGTAATGGGTGGAGTAGATGCAATTATATTCACTGCTGGACTTGGTGAAAACTCTCCAGAAACAAGAGAAGATGTATGTAATGGACTAGAATTCTTGGGAGCAGTTTTAGATAAGTCAAAAAATAAAGTTAGAGGAAAAGCTGTAGAATTAAATACAGAAGATTCTAAAACTAAAATATTTGTTATACCAACAAATGAAGAATTAGTAATTGCAAGAGACACTGAAGCTTTAGTAAAATAAAATTATTGTTAATTTCTATGATAAATAAATCTTGACTTTTAACTGCATTGTTTATATAATAGTCTGTGTTTGATGTAAGTAAAAAAGTATTTAGTTAGGAGGGACGCAGAAGCTTTGCTCGAGCTGTATAATTTATTTATACAATGTATAAGGAGTCTCTTTATACGAGAAAAAACTAAGTAGTTTTTAGTTTTTCAGAGTGGATAGTATGGTAATAGATGTTTCAGAATTATTTAGTAATAAAAACAGAAAAAAAGAAATTCATTTAGAAATAGAAAAAGATAAGTTTTACTATGAAAATGAATTTATACAATTTTCTAAACCAGTTAAGTTACATTTGATTTTTAAACCTGTTGGTGATGAAATAGAATTAACTGGAAGTGTTGAGACGGAGCTATTACTTACTTGTTCTAGGTGTCTTGAGACCTTTCCTAGTTCAATGAATATTGAATTAAATGAAAGACTGTCGAAAACTCTAAATAGTGAAGATGAGGATATTATTTTTATTGAAAATGATAGATTAGATTTAAATGAAATTGTAGAAAATAATATCATTGCAGTATTGCCTATAAAAAGACTTTGTAATAAAGATTGTAAAGGCTTATGCCATCAGTGCGGAATCAATTTAAATCATAGTACATGTAAATGTGAAAATGAGGATGTTGATCCAAGGTTGGCAAAATTAAAAGATTTGTTTTCAACTGATTAAGGAGGTGTTACAATGGGAAATCCAGCTAGAAGATTCTCTAAAGGTAGAAGAGACTCTCGTAGAGCGCAAACATTTAAACTTGGTTTACCAGGAATAGTTGAGTGCCCTCAGTGCCACGATATGAAACTTGCTCACAGAGTATGTAAGAACTGTGGATATTACAAAAATAGAGAAGTTGTTGCAACTGAGCAATAATAAAAAGAAAGTCGAAAGACTTTCTTTTTATTATTTAAGGATAATTATAGTCACTAAAATATAATTATCTTTATGTTTTAGCATTATTAATACTAGAAATATTTGTACACTATAGTATATAATATAAATAAATATATATATGATCAAAGTGAGGGTTTAAAATGGTAGTTGTTGTAGATGGAATGGGTGGAGATTTTTCTCCGAATGCTGTAGTTGAAGGTTGCGTTGCAGCTTTAAAAGAATATGATATAGATATCTTAATAACTGGTCCTGAGGATTTAATTCAAGAAGAGCTAAAGAAATATACCTATGATAGTAATAAAATCAAGATTGTTGATGCTAGAGAAGTTATTAGCACAAATGAACATCCAGTAATGGCTGTGAAGCGTAAAAAGGATTCTAGCCTAGTAAAAGCTTTGAATTTAGTGAAAAGTGGAGAAGCTGATGCTATTATTTCAGCTGGAAGTTCTGGGGCTTTTTTAGCTGGATGTACGCTTATAGTAGGAAGAATAAAAGGTATAGACAGACCTGCCTTGGCACCAGTCATGCCAGGTAAAAATGGGCCATTTATGATAATTGACTGTGGAGCAAATGCAGAATGTAAACCTCA
>JAJYBA010000110.1 GCA_021779235.1 Bacillota bacterium | reverse complement strand
TCCATAAGATCTGCTTTATTTACATCAGCTCCTTTTTCAATTAGTAGCTTTATTATTTCTAGCTGTCCATCAGAGGTGGTTGCCCTCACAAGAGCTGTTTCTCCATATGCATCTACTTTATTTACATCAGCACCTTTTTCAATTAGTAGCTTTACTATTTCTAGCTGTCCAGAGGATATTGCCAATATAAGAGCTGTTTGTCCGTCATCTACTTTATTTACATCAGCTCCTTTTTCAATTAATAGCTCTACTATTTTTAGATATCCTCTGCGGATTGCCCCCATAAGATCTGCTTTATTTACATCAGCTCCTTTTTCAATTAGTAGCTTTATTATTTCTAGCTGTCTATCAGAGGTGGTTGCCCTCACAAGAGCTGTTCCCCCATGGATATTTACTTTATTTACATCAGCTCCTTTTTCAATTAGTAGTTTTGCTATTTCTAGTTGTCCATTGCCGCTCACTAACATAAGAGCGGTTTCTCCATCATCATCTGTTTCATTGATATCTTCACCGTTTTCAATAAGCAACTTTACTATCTCTATTTGATTCGTTGCCGAAGCAAAGATAATAGGTTTAGATTTCATCGTATCACAATAATTTCTACCCCAGCACCATTTAGGACAGTCTATCTGCCGGAATATATATTGCAATATCGTTAACCTATGTTGAGGATTGCGAAATAAAAATATCGAACCAAGCTGCTCATTCGACCAACCTGCTGAACCTTTAGCGAAATAACCCAAAGTTAATCTTATGATCGCTTCTTCATCTCTTTCTTGATTCATTTGCAACTCAGCTTGTTGATGCGCAATAGGGTTAATAGCCACTCTATTTGGCGATGCCTCCGGAAATAAATCTGTGATTAAACCATTATCTTTGAGCACTTCTAAAAATGCATTGAATTCAATATACGTTTGTTTTTCTTCCAAACTAAATTTTTTAGATAATAAATATTGTAAAATCGGTAGTGGAATATCGGTATAATTAAACAAAGAACAGGTTTTAAAAAGATATCTACTCATCTCATTTGAAAAAATCTTGTCACGAACCAACGAATCAATATAAGATTCTACTACCTTACGATCCGCTTTATTATAAAAACCATTGCTTTTCATCAAAGTATTCTCTTGTTTTCTAAAAGCATCGGCGGTTTTCGGATCATCTCTTAAATTTAAATAATAATTCCACGATATTGGCATTATAGAACTTTTTACATACAACTTAGCTGCTTGTAAATTATATGGTAAATTATTACATTTCTTAGCAACTGCAATCGCTTCTTTATCTTGTATCTTCGAGTTGTCTTTAAGAAAGGCAATTGCTTCTTCAGGAGCAAAACCACCGATTTGGAAATTCTGATCTTTATTATCAGGAATAAAGTGTATTTGTTGTGAAGTGATTATAAGTTGCTGTTGTTCAGGATCTAGACCCAAAGGGAGGTAACTTTTAAGTTTGTTATAAGATAATACATTGCATCCAGCAAAAATAAGAACCGAAGACCGATTTTTATATGAGTCGGATTTTAATTTTCTTTTAACATAAGCTTTTGCTCTTTCAATATCGTTACTAGTAACTTTTTTCTTGTCCGCTGATATGCCAAGATTCATGTTTGTTTGCATGCCAAAAGCAATAGCGAAATCATAATAGCTTTGATCTAAGATCGCTTGAGTTTCACATTGAATCGTATATACCAGGCTCTCTTTTTGTTTAGAAAACTTCTCGGGGAAAACCTTGTCCGCATAATAAGAGGCTAGTTGCAATTTGCCTGAGCCAGGAGCCCCAGTAATTGCAATAATCCCATATTTTTTCAACCTACTAGCTAGTTCATTAATATCAACTGATTGATTTCTAATATAGTAATTATCAACCAGAGAGGAATCCACGGCTGGATTTATAAATTCACAATTTGCGTCGGAATCAATAAATGCAAATGACCCTGAGATTAAAGACAAAAATAGGAGACTAAATAAAACCAACTTCATAATAGAAATAAATTGCCGTTTGCGGATCATAATTACCTCATTGTAAAATCCTTAATTGTAATTACCACGTTTATACTAGCGGTACAAATCAGCAATTCCTCGAGCATTAAGGAAATCTGACAAACTACCATAAGTTTTGTAATCTGCTATAGTAGGCAAGTCTTTTAAATCTACAGGAGTGATTAGTGCAACTTTTGACATTATATCATTTTTTGTGTTAATGCATTTACCAGGTTCATCAATACACGTTTTAATACTATTGTTAAGAAGCTGCAAACTATTTTTAGAGCTTTCGGCAAGTTTTTCCATACTACTATAAAACTTATTATTTTTATCCCAGGAAGAAGGATAGTGATTAATTGCTTCAGATACCTTGTTGGCATACTGGCTGTATTTAGATTGCTCTTCCGTAAGTTCATTTCGAGCTTCTAATACTTCAGAAGTAAGTAACGAGGTCGGAATATCCAAACCCAGCATACTTATAGGATTAGCTTGAAATCCTACATCCAACAGTTTTAGTCCCTTTGGTGGATTCAAACTAACTTGCTTAGAAAAATCATTTTTAATATAGTCAATTACATTGTGTGCTGCAGTAACACAATCCTGCCTATGGTTATTATCACAAGACAGGCTATAAAAATCTCCGCTAGGGTCGATCGGTAAGATTTTAGATAAATGTACTGGTTCACCACCAACTTGAAACGCAGTTATTTTTATACCTTTTCCTACACTATTGTCATATATAAGTTTCTGAGTATCACTAGCTGACCGGAAAAGACCAAATACAAAAGATTTTCTAATATGTTCTTCCTTGCTTTCTTTTTCACTATGGTTTTTAAAGAAGATAGTTAGTCCCATGTTTAGTCTAGCGCCTTGAGTAAAACCAGTAATATAATAATCTCCACAAATTAATCCAAAATTGTTGTAATCATTTTCATAAACACCTTTGCCTAAATCATTTAAACTAAGTATGCCTTGCCCTTTAGGTTTGACTTCAAATATCCCTGAAAGAGATACTACAAAGTTCAGAGTTAATGACTCCTCAGTATCTTTTATGCTTTTAAGATAAGATGACGTTTTGGTTTTGGAAAAGAAAACGTAGTCTTTCTCTTCGCGCGTATGAATATTAAGATTATTCAACAGCTGACTATAAGACATAGCATTACTAAGATCTAACTTATTTTCTGAATGTACAGTCTCAATGTCTACGTTATAACATAGTGCAGCACTTAGTTTTTGTGTTTCTGAAGAATAACCATATCCTGGCAGAAGAATTTTATCCACATAGTTTGATTCAGCATTTAGACAGCTAATGGAATCGTCACTAGTATAAACCAAACTTGACAGCAGCAAAAGTGTAACGAAATTTATACTAACTACCACTCGCTGGAATAAACTTTTTATAATAGTTATCAAATTTTATTTACTCAATTTTTTATTTCAAACCGAGCCACGAAATAGGCATAAACTTAATAGCATTTACACCCAAGACAGCAAATTTATCTTTATCAGTTGAACTAAATATGTTTGCCGCATAACCTAATATTCCATTAGCAATTCCAATGCATTTACTCATATCATTAAGACTACAACTAACGGCATAATACCCATCACTGTTAGGCTCCTGGCCCATAGCTTTTCCTAATTTAATAGGATCTCCACCTATTTGATAGGCTTGGACTGTCGCTATAATGTCTATCCTTTGCCGCTGTGCATACTGCACAGCATCTTGAACCATTGTTATAATATTAACACCAGTTTTCATATTCTTAATCCTTGCCCAAATATGAGATTCAGATTCTTCTTTTTGCTGCTTATTAGTAAATTGCATATTAACCGACATTAACAAAACCGCTCCCTCGGTATATTGAGTAATGAAAGAATTACCACAGGATTGGATAAAATCTGAATAACGTTCGTGTTCATATATATTCTTTCCAACAGAATTTAAAGCTTCTTTTCCGTATCCCTTCGGTTGAATTACAACGGTATCCATAGCAGTTTGGACATAACTTAATGAATAAGAGCGTTCAGTTTCTGCTATACTTTTTAAATATTTTTCCTGAACACCAGCAGAAAAAAAGCCACCATTGAAATTTAGAGACTGCTGAGAGCCAAAAGCTTTTATTAGATCATTAGCAGTAAAAATACTTGACATTTTCAAAAAACCGTATGGGTTTAAACGCTTTATATTACCTTCACTTACTTCGAAACAATATGTGTTGGCAAGGTCTAGTATTTGCCCATCCTTTACAAGGCAGCCTTGGCCTGGGGAAACGGCAACAGCCATATTTGTAAGCTTTACAGCACAATCTTCTGAAGTTCTATAATTTGTAACATCTGTGTGACGCACAATATCAAAAACATCTTCAGCATGGGTTAAAACTGGGTTAAAAAACAAAATAAGGATACATAAAGATACCCGGCTAAGAGAAAATAACTTTTGCATATTAATCTCCATAAATTTAAAAAATAAAATTATCTAAACCTAATGCACTATTTTCACTATTGATCTAATAATGAGCTCCTTTTGAGAGGAGGAGCTGTTTTATTTTTTCATTTATTTGAGGTCCATAGAAGTTTACCAGCTGCATAAGAGCTGTATATCCCTTTATATCTACTTTATTTACATCAGCTCCTTTTTCAATTAGTAGCTTTACTATTTCTAGACTTCCATTGTGGCTTGCTTTCATAAGAGCTGTTTTCCCATAGACATCTGCTTTATTTACATCAGCTCCTTTTTCAATTAGTAGCTTTACTGTTGCTAGCCGTCCATGAAGGCTTGCCTTCATAAGAGCTGTTTCTCCATATGCATCTACTTTATTTACATCAGCTCCTTTTTCAATTAGTAGCTTTACTATTTCTAGCTGTTCATTGGAGCTTGCCTGCATAAGAGCTGTTCCATCTGTAGCTACTTTATTTACATCAGCTCCTTTTTCAATTAGTAGCTTTACTGTTTCTAGCTGTTCATTGGAGCTTGCCAGCATAAGAACTGTGTTTCCCTTTATATTTACTTTATTTACATCAGCTCCTTTTTCAATTAGTAGCTTTGCTATTTCTAGACTTCCATTGTGGCGTGCCTTCATAAGAGCTGTTTCTCCATATGCATCTACTTTATTTACATCAGCTCCTTTTTCAATTAGTAGCTTTACTGTTTCTAGCCGTCCAGAGAATATTGCCAACATAAGAGCTGTTTCTCCATATGCATCTACTTTATTTACATCAGCTCCTTTTTCAATTAATAGCTTTACTGTTTCTAGACATCCACCGGAGCTTGCGGAGCTTGCCAGCATAAGAGCTGTTCTTCCTCCACTGTTTACATCAGCCCCTTTTTCAATTAGTAGCTTTATTATTTCTAGCTGTCCATTGGAGCTTGCCTTCTTAAGAGCTGTGTCTCCCCGCCCATTTACTTTATTTACATCAGCTCCTTTTTCAATTAGTAGCTTTACTATTTCTAGCTGTCCAGAGGATATTGCCAACATAAGAGCTGTTTCTCCATATGCATCTACTTTATTTACATCAGCTCCTTTTTCAATTAATAGCTTTGCTGTTTCTAGCCGTCCTCTGCGGATTGCCTCCATAAGATCTGCTTTATTTACATCAGCTCCTTTTTCAATTAGTAGCTTTATTATTTCTAGCTGTCCATCAGAGGTGGTTGCCCTCACAAGAGCTGTTTCTCCATATGCATCTACTTTATTTACAT
>JAJYBA010000004.1 GCA_021779235.1 Bacillota bacterium | reverse complement strand
AAATAACTAAATTGATAATACCTCGTTTTTTAGGGAATTTTCATATTATATTAATAATTTACTAGAATATCTACAAAATGCGCGGTTTTACACAAATTTAAGCTAGAATTTGAGGATATTTTGATATTTTATTGCAGTTTTTGAAACTATACAAATATTCTTATTCATTTTTGCAAAATCCTATCAATGTAAATATATTATTTTCATAAAGCTCAAAAAAAATACTAATATTTTTTTGAAAACATGTCCTTAGGAAATGTAAAGGTTTACTGCTATTTCTCACTATTAAATTCTTTTATATAAAGTGATACTGCATGTAGTTATTAAAAAATACCATAAGTTCTAACTAAAAGCTTTTCAAAAAATGAAAATAGCAGATGGACAAACTTGCATTTGAACTCTGCTATTTTATTATTTTAATTTTCCAAATCTACTAAAAGGACTAATTATAATTCTTGCCTTACCCATTATATCTTTCTGAGGTATAAAAGGTTTTTCCCAATATCTAGCATCTAAAGAATTGGCTCTATTGTCCCCCATAAAAAAGTAACTACCCTCTGGTACTTTAAATTTTCCTGTTTTGCCACCTGGGTATACAACATAGCTCTCATCAATTTTTTCCTTATTTACATATAGTGAGCCATCTTCTTTAATTTCTACTTCATCATTTGGTAGTCCAATAAGTCTCTTTATTAAGTCTTCCTTTAATTCATCAGAATGAAATACTACTACATCCCCACGTTTAAGATTGTTTTTGTTATGAACTCTTGTTACTAAAATCTTATCACCTAGGTTTATGGTTGGTAGCATTGATCCAGTTGGTACAGTTACATTAAAGAAAATAAGTTTGTTTATGATAAATGCTATTATTATGGCTGCTATTATAGGTAATATCCAATCTTTAAATATCTTTTTTATAATATCCATGATTATCCCCTCTCAAATCTAATACATTAATATTTTATCACACTATTTATAATATATCAGTATTAAAAATTTATTATATGTAAACAAATGATAAATTTTTAGTATTTCAAATTATAAATCTCAAGGCAAATTAATCTTTAAATTTGAAAATCAGCTTATTTTCTTGAAATTTCTTTCTCATGTTCTAAAAGCCACTGCTTTCTATTAAGTCCACCAGCATATCCCGTTAAACTCTTATCTGAACCAATCACTCTATGGCAGGGTATAATTATACTTATTAAATTTTTCCCATTAGCATTGCCAACTGCCCTTGTTGCCTTTTCATTGCCTATTTTTATTGCTTGCTGCTTGTAAGACCGTGTTTCACCATAAGGTATTTCCGTTAAAGCCTTCCAAACTCTTTTTTGGAATTCCGTTCCTTGCATTTCACATTCTATTTCAAAATCTTTTCTTATTCCTTTAAAATATTCATCAAACTGTTTAATAGCTTCCTTCAAAATTTCTGCCTCTTCCGTATTTTCTTTTGTTTCCTCAACAAACATAGCCGATATTATTGCACAATCAGAAGTTATTATTTCTAATATTCCAATAGGCGAAGCATAATATCCATAGTATCTTTTAGTCATACAGCCACCTCCATAAGTAGAATGTAACATAAGCTTCCCACCCTTTCCAATTTACCGATAATTTCTCTATCTCATCTATTGTGGGTTTTCTATCTAATCCTAAAATACCTTTTAATGCATTATGAACACCTACATCAGCTATAGGGAAAGCATCATTTATATCAAAGCATTTCATAATTGTATAATCTGCAGTCCAATTTCCTACGCCTCTAATTGCTACTAATCTCTTTTTCAATACTTCATAACCCTTTTCTAAGGCTAATTCTTCCTTTTTAATAATTCCCTCATTAAAAAGTTTTGCAATCCCGATTATGTATTCAGCCTTTCTTGTAGTAAATTGAAGTTGTTTTAAGTCTGGAACTTCAAGCTTTGAAATAGTCTGTGCCGATGGAAATAAGAAATATTCCTCATTATCGTATACCATCTTTTCTCCATAACATTCAACTATTCTCTTCTTTAAGGTATATGCAAACTTTAGATTTATCTGCTGACCAATAATTGCCCAGCATATTGCTTCAAACATATCATTAATTTTTACAATCCTAAGTCCTTTATATTTATCAATTAATAGTTTAATAATGGAATCAGCCTCTATTAATTTATAAAAAGCTGTTAAATCGGTTCCTAAATCAAATAGCTCCCATACATATCTGGCTACTTGTGTTCTAACCCATTTTGCAGGAACCTTATCCATAAATGTTACCTTTAGTTTTTTGTTTTCCATGGCTATTTTAATTAAAACATTAATATCTTCGAATTTAAGTAATTTATAGAACTCTTCTTCTTTAATTGTATGAAGGCACTCTATATCAGATCTATCTAAATAAACCATGCACTGCTCAAAACTAAACTCCTCAGGTACGTCAATTTCTATATACTTTTTAAGATCCTTCCACTTCACCTGTGATAAATTGGGAAAACAGCTCTTACAAGGTCTATATCCATGAGCTTCTGCTTCAACAAATGTATTATAAAACTCAACATTATCTTTTTTTGGTTTTTTTGCAGTACAGGATGGAAGACAATATACACCTGTTGTTTTAACTGCTGTATAAAATGTACCGTTATATTCTGACCTTTTGTTACACATAATATCATATTTCACTTCATCGTTCAAATTCTCCATGGCAATTCCCCCTCCTTTCTTGCTTATCCTAAATGAGCTATAATCATAATTTCTGTACGCTGACACTTAAAAATATTGTCTATTTTATTCAAAACAAATTAAAACCTTTTTAATCACATTTCTTTAATAAAAGTCTTTAATTTCTATAGAGCTTTGAAATCGTCATATTTGATAAATTTTCAATTACATTTCTTTTTAAGTTTAATTTCACAGAACCATTTTCATAACTCTCATTGATTAATCCTGCTTCTCTGAGAATATGCATATGATGAGAGATTGTAGCCTTTGATAGTGATAGAATTTTAGAAAGTTCTACTGAATTTTTAGGTTCTCTTGCTATAATTGTTACAATTGCAAATCTAGTCACATCACCCAAAGCTTTAAATATTAGTGCAGGGTCTAATACACTATCTATTTCACTTTCTCTATCACAAGCGTTTATATTAGTTAGTGAAATTGTGGGATCAAAGAAAGGAAAACATGCTATAGTTTTGCTATCATCACTTTCATAGGCAGTCCATAGCCTTTTATAATTAAATACTGATGGAAAAAAAATCAACTTATCAATATTTGTGAATTGAATAGAATATCCACCTCTTAAAGCCAGTATTTTCTTTTTCTTTTCATCAACCTCTATAGTCAACATAGTATTCTTAGAAAACTCTGCTAAGGTACATATATCACAAAGTCTATTCTTTTCAGAAGCCGTTCCTTGCAATTTAGGTGAAATATCTTTCCAGGTATTCTCAAAAGTTGATTTCCAAAACTCTATAAGTATATCTATTATTATATTTTTAAATTCTTCTGCATTACTAATGACTATCTCCATTGTTCTGTTAATTGGCCTATCTTTGTTAAATGGATATAACCCAATATATGCTAGCCATTCATATTTTTCCTTCGGTATTTTTTTTATTGCAGTTTCCAAATCAATCTCCTTGTTTATAATACACTCAACAATATCCGAATAGTGTAAGACTCCTATTAGAATATTTTTTTGAATTTCTGCTGTTGAAATTTCTCTTATAGTTTTTATTAACTCATCAAAACTATAAGTAAGTGCTGAACTTTTTAACATATCAGCTAAAACAGTCCAAATTGCTCCCTCAAGTCCAAATTGATTTAACTTTTCAAAAAAAGTATTTGAAAGTTCATCAATCGTATTTTTCTTCCATTCGCTATGGACTGTTGAAGATTCATCTGTTATTAATTGAACCGCATAAAATATTTCGTATCTTAAACTTGTATAAAATTCATAATTAAATTCCATGATTTACACCTCATTAAGTTTCGCCATGTTAGTTAGATATATTTCTAACTCTTTTTGAATTTATCATACTCGTTTTGTTATGTCAATATGCTTCTTGTACAAAATTAATTCCATAATCTAACACAATTAATTTAACACAATTAATGAAAATTTTTTAAAACAGAATTTTTCCTAAAAACAAAAACCTTGAAACAATAAAGTCTCAAGGTTTACAAAAAACATAGATTATAAACAAGCGCACAATTTTATTAATATTCTACTAGGAGGTTTTTATTTCTAAATGCAATATAATTTTAAAATTGAGATATACTTTTACCCAGTTTTATAAATGGTTTTTCATAATATCTATACACATATGAACTTAAAATAATAGTTGTAATAACAGAAGCTGTAATTAATATATACACATTAGAATAGCCTATTTTATCCATGAAAAGTTTTACAACTAGAATCACAGTTTGGTGTAAAAGATATATAGAATATGTGGAAGCCCCAATAGTATTAAGTAATTGCTTAAGGAATATTGGAGGTGAAATTTTCATTTTCCAAAACATTAGTACAACTATGCAGCACCAAATAGAAAAGAAAAATCTATTAAATCCCGTTGATAGATAAATTTGATCACCACTAACAGGATAGAAAATAAACAATAAAATAGATAGTAACCCTAGTATATTTATTAAATTATTATTTTTCAGCTTATTAAAGTTATAATAAGTTGCAACGCCTAATACAAATAAAAATAATTGGTTGAATGGATTTATATATGTTGTCCATTGACTGCCAAGAGTTTTATTTGGTGTCAATATGAAGAATGAAAAGACAATTTCAACTATAACAACAATAACAAACAAAATATTTCCTATAGATAATCTTTTATTGTACATATAAATAATTAATGGAAACATAGAATAAAAAACTAATTCATTTCCTATTGACCATGCTCCAATAAGAATATAAGACTTAGGACTTACAAATCCGAATAATGCAGTAAAGTTTAAAAATAATATTTCTAAAGATGGAGGTGGCAAATAATATTGTGGAATTTCGTGTACAATTAGATAAAGTATTGTAGCTAGCCACAGTAATGGTAGAATTCTAAAAACTCTTCTTAGTATAAATGATTGTATGGCTTTAAAGTTATTTATTCTTTTATTATATGCAATTGCTAGATTTAATCCAGATAGAATATAAAATATTGATACACCATAAATCCCCAGCCGCCCTATAAGGCTACTGCTATCCATAGGTTTTATAAACCAACTGGTGTAATGATAAAACATAATACTAAAGGCCATTAATCCTCTAAGCCAATCTAAGGCTTCAAAATGTTGGTTTGCTGTCATGCTCTTGCTGATATTCTGTTGAAAACCCATATAAGGAGATTCCTTTCTATATATCAAAATAATAGTGTTATTATATCATAACCCCCATTATAATGCTATTTTATAAGTACTATTCCTCCAAGATCAAAATTTCCGTTATATTTAATATCTAAGTAAAGTTACAACTTATTCCATATCTTTTATCTTACATAACTACTCTTGAGTTATATAGCTGTAAAATTGTTAATTTTAAAAGTGTAACAATTTCACAAACTTATAGTAAGTTATTTACAAGATTATTAATAATATCCTCTTCATTTTTTTTACTCTTAACAATGCTACTAACTGATTTAAAACCTGAAGGATCTTTTATATTACTACCTTTAGAGGTTACAACTAAATGTATCTTACCTAAGGAAATGGTTTTTAAAAAGGTTTTAATAGCAGGAACTACTCCGCCAGCCCACAATGGAGTAACTACAATAAATTCATCAGCCCCATCTAAATTTCCATTAATTTTTATATCGACATTCTTGTTTTTCGAAGCATACATACCACCTTTTAAAAATCCAAAAATGCCCTTCCAATTCATATTATCCGTAATTTGTATAGCCCCACAAGAAAGTTTATTTGCTATCTTTTCAGCTACTCTTTTACTAGTACCAGTTCTTGTAAAATAAACGACCTTATAATTCATAATAACAACTCCTTTAATTTTTTTATATTTTATATTAATAACTCTTTTAGTTTTATGCATAATAGTGTTTATCTGGACGCACTTGCTCTCCTTGTGCACATCATACACAGAAGTTTACTGCATTACCTTTCAAGTGTATACAATAAATATGGAAAAATCAAGAATTTAAAAAATAAAAAAGCTCCCTCAAACTGTTGTCTGAGGGAACTTAAAATACACTTCAATTTTCACCTAAAATTCTCTATAACTTTTGATGCCATCTATTTCTTCTCTACTCTCACAATACACTCCACGTGAGATACATTTACTTATTACTTAGCTTTAGATTCATTCCATTCTTTTGCATAGTCTTCCAATACTTTATGAAGAACTTGCCCAATTTTAGAATATGCTTCATCATTAAGATTTGCAAGGGATATTCTGATAGCCCATTCTGGGCCATGGAATCCACTACTGCCTAATAGCACTATGGAAGATTGCTCAGCTAGACGTATAAGAATATCTACTGGTTTATAATTCTCTTGTAAATATTGCACAAATTCGTAATTATAATTTTGGCCTGCCCACTCTAGTAAATCAAATTGAGTATAGTAGGAAGCATCGAAAGGATCTACAGGTAAATCTAATCCTAGTCCATTGAACAAAAGTTTTTTTCTGCGACGACAAATATCTTTTGTTAATTTTTTATATCTATCTTCTTTATCAGTTATAGCAAATAATGAAAAGAATGCCATCTGAACTTGTTGCGGTGTTGATAATCCTGCAGTATGGTTAAGTGCTACCTGACGACTATCTGCTACTATTCTATCAATAAAAGCAATACTATCAGGATCTGTAGAAATTCCAGAGTAACGTCTTCTTGCTCTTCCCTTTTTATCCTCGTCTTGTTCTCTTAATAATTTATCAAATACATTGTCTTCATAAAGTGAAATAGTTCCAAGACGCCAGCCTGTTACTCCAAAATACTTTGAATAAGAATATACTCCGATTGTATTGTATGGCAAATCAGCCATTAGTGAACGGAAGTTATCTACAAACGTGCTATATACGTCATCTGAAATAATCATTAAATCTGGATTATCCTTCTGAACAATATTTTTTAATTGTTTAACAGTTTCAGGTTTCATTGCAACAGAAGCCGGATTACTTGGATTAACTATAAACAATGCCTTTATAGTTGAATCGCTTATTTTCTCAATCTCTTTAGAAGGATATTGCCATGTACGTGTACCATCTTCAGTTGTTTCGTCAGCTAAGATTTCAACAACTTCAAAATCATAGCGTGGTAAATGAGGTATCTCAAGATAAGGTGTGAAAATCGGTGCCATAAGTGCAATCTTATCACCCTTTGACAATATATTGTTAGCAATCAAGGTATCAAAAATATAGCACATTGCAGCCGTTGCACCTTCAACTGCAAAGGTCTTAAACTTCCCTTCAAGAGGCTCATTATAACATAGTTCCTGAATAAGATAGTCATTAACTACACTTTCAACGTGTCGTAACATTCTATCTGGCGCCGGATAGTTATCGCCAATAATTCCATCTACTAATTCGTAAATCCAGTCATCGGAATTAAATCCTTTCACTGTTACACCATAATTAATAATTTTACGAAGAAGTTCAATCCCTGGTGCATCTTGATGTTTTTTTATAAAATCTACAAAGCGCTCTGCAATTCCTTCCTTCTTTGGCATTCCAGCTAAGTCGTATTCACTCCATACCCTGCGACTTTCTTCAACAGCAAATTGACCAAAAGTGAAAAAGGCTTCTCTTGGCGTTGCTGCAATCCAGTTAGGATTCCCTCTCCCTGCATCCAATAGTGTATGCGTACCACTTTTCTTTGATTCCTCTGCAAGATCAATTAATTTATCTTTAAGTTCAAAGGGGCTTATTTTACCATAAACTTCCTCTATTTCTGCACGTTGAAGACTTAACTTATCCATATTTTTATCCTCCTAGTATATAATTAATTTACTATTTTATCTTATGTTTTAATAACCATTATATTTTTATATATACAAATCCAATTCATTACGTTACATATACTAAAGTTCTCTAACCTATTTAAATATTTTTCTCGTAATTTACTATAAGTTCTTTTTCTAAGGATGAAAGTATTATAAACGTCTCAGTATTTCCATACATTTGTAGCTTTCCAATAAGTTTTTCTAGGCTTGCAATATCTTCCAGTCTAGCTTTTAAAATTTTACAGTATGGTCCAGTAACCTGATAGCATTCTATTATTGAATCCTCATTCTTAACAAATTCCATAAACTTTTCAGACCTTTGAACATTTATACCTACGTTTATAAACACATTAATTGTTTTTCCAAGTTTAGCATAGTTTATTTCAGCTTTATAACCTTCTATAATATTTTCTTCTTCAAGCCTCTTTACTCTTTCTGCCGCTGCTGGTGCACTAAGTGCTACCCTTTGGGCAAGTTCCTTCATTGGTATTCTTCCATCTTCTAAAAGTATCTCAAGAATCTTGTAATCGGTAATATCCACAAATTTTCCTCCTACTAAAATGCTTACTCCTATTTTTTAAAGATAATATCTAGATATATTATTTGTATAGTTAAAAATTAATAATTCATCTTTTTTCATAAATATTGTTCCACTCGTAACAATTATTATGATTTTCTTTATGACAGGGTTCGCTTTCCTAACCATAATAAAAAACAAATTAAATAAATTTTTTCAAAGTGACCTAAAGCTACATTTGCTCTAACCTCATGAATTCACTATCTAAGGTAGCTTTATTTTAGCATAATGCATTTGTAGTTTAAATACATTAAATAATGTAATCTACCACATTATCATTATTTAATTATTTATTTATATACATATACCTCACTTTAAAAACTATTAATTAATTATTGGTTTAGTTAATAATTACAATTTTAGTAGCTGTCTCATCTTCGTTTTTAATTATAACTTTTTAAATTCCTGATATAAGATTATTTTTTGTCCAATATCACAACGCACTTCATGTGTGTTTTGGCAATATAATGATATAAATACGCAATAATATTGATTTTGCGTAAAAAGCTATCTCTATAATCAAGTGGGGCCACAGAATATATAAATTTCCTAATTTAATGTTATCTCCACAAGAACATATCATTTCTGTAAATTAAAGCATATCATTTACTGGCCTAACATAAGATGATATAAAGTCTGTGAAAGGAAAGAACAATATGTATAAGACATTTCTTAACTACTTTAACACTCCAACGTATGGTTTATATCCTTGAGATATCTGCAAAATATACTCATGCCCTTACTGCGTTAATACCCCAATGTATAACCCGAACTTCTCAAGACAATTAAAATGTTGTTATTATACCCTACAGCACAGGGAATCCTCTAGGAAAAGCCTACGGAGTCGATAATAATCAGGACGTTCGTATAGTCTTTAGAGTTTATTTGGATAAAATAGCTATGGTTGGCCCATACATTTTTGATGTTATATGGGATCGCGCAATCCTTTTTACAAAAAAAGAAAAAACTTTAGCATAAGAAAAACACACTGATAAGATTATCAATGTGCATTCGATATGCCCTAAGTAAACAAAAATGATGTCGTGAAGACACTCTAATAATTTATTAGTACTGGTTTATATTCGTCTGGCAATTCTTCTTCACTTAAAAATTGGAAATTGTCATCATTCAGTATTGGTATAAATACTTCGTATGGAATACTAGAAAACTCACAGGCATAATTACTAGCTCCGAACCACATACCCTCTTTGCTACTCAAATTTAAATCTCTAGCAAATTTTGTATAGTTTGAGCAATCATGAACTGCTAAGTCCCAGTTTTCTTCATCGGCTATTTTCATGAATTTCAGAGTTAATTCTCTACTCCAAATCGGAGATATATAGCCACGTCTAGAAACATACATATTTTCGAAGCAATAATTGTTTATGTTATTTTCATTTAAGTGTAATTCTGCACAATTGATAAAATCTAGTTTTGTATCTAAAATTGCTTGCTTTTTCTTAAAAAATGCTTCGAAAAACTCAGGAGTCATTGGTGTTTCAATACCTACATTTTTAATATATTTTTTCGCTATTCCAATATTTTCAATAACCTTGTCTGAACAATTAGAGGCACCCAGGTTGAAACGTATCTCGTCAAGACCAGCTTCACCTAATGCTTTCAAAGTCTCTTCCGTAGCTAAAGTACCATTTGTGTACAAATGTTGATAAACTTTAGCATCATTAAATTTCTTTATAATCGAATAGTATTTTTCAATTTCCATGAATGGCTCTAAAAACACGTAGGAAATTCCAGTGGGTTTCTTGTGGATGGAAAGAAGCAAATCAATATCCTTCTCATAAAATTTAGTGCCCCCAATTTCCCACATACCTTCTCCCACAGGAGGAATATTTTCTAGTTGTCCATAATTATAACAGAACTTACACTCTAAGTTACATTTGTTCGTTTTCCTAATTGCACTTAAACCAGTACCCAGCAGACAAGAACGACATCCTTTTGAGAATTTGCTTTCATTTCCCACAAAAAGAGTTCTATTCTCCAAGGTTTTCAAACCTTTTATTTTAGACATTAGCATATCATTTCTATGATCAATTGCTTCCTCAATTTGCGCAAGGGTAGAGTAAATGATTTCCTCATGTTTTGGGCTAATCTCCTCTTCCTCAGTCAATTGTGAAAAAAAATCAAACCATATCAACGCATCGCTCTTTGAAATTTTCATAATGTACCCTCCTCTAATTAATCCTCTTGAAGACTCAATTCAAATCTTCTTGCTATACTTTTAATGTAAGTACCATATCCATATGGATGAAGTATACATGTTACCATATTACTTTCTTTTAAGCAACGCACAGCACTCCACGTGAGCCGTCTGTGGAAACATATCTACTGGCTGAATTTCTAAAGTTTTATATCCAAGCTCATCTAAAATCCCCAGGTCTCTAGCTAAAGTACCTGGATCACAAGAAACATAAACTATAGTTTTAGGCTCCATGCTACTAATGGCTTCTAAAAGAATTTTTTCACAACCCTTTCTTGGAGGATCAACCACAACTACATCAGCACGTACTCCCTCACTAATAAGCTTTGGAATAACCTTTTCTGCTTCACCTACTATAAATTCTGCATTATCCACCTTGTTTTCTATTGCATTTATTTTAGCATTTTCAATAGCTTCTGGTACTATCTCAACCCCATATACTTTTTTAGCCTTCTGAGATAAGAACAAGGAGATAGTTCCTGTACCACAATATGCATCTAGCACTACTTCCCCACCACTTAAATTTGCATACTCTAGTGCCTTACTGTACAAGACTTCTGTTTGAATTGAATTAACTTGGAAAAAGGATAGTGGGGAAACTTCAAATTTAAACTCGCCTATATAATCAGTTATAGTATCTTTTCCCCATAGTGTTTTGCAGTGCATACCCAGTATTGCATTTGTTTTTTCATTATTAATGTTTTGTATTACACTTACAAGGCCTTGAATCTTTTTAGTCATTAAGGCTATAAATTCTTCTTTGTAAGGAAGGTCTTTACTATTAGTAACTAACACCACCATTACTTCTCCTGTTCTAGATCCTTTTCTAATCATAATATGACGAAGTATTCCTTGGTGTTTTTCCTCATTATAACTCTCAATATTAAATTCTTTCATCCATTGTCTTGTAAGCTTTACCACGATATCTGCTACCTTATCTTGAATATGGCAAGTTTCCATGTTTATTATATCGTGACTTCTTGCTGCATAAAAACCAATTTTCACTTCTCCATTTTTATTAGACACAGGTAATTGAACCTTATTTCTATAATTATATGGGCTCTCCATACCTAGTGTAGGATGTATTATGACCTCCTCTAACTTTCCTATTCTATTAATAACCTGTATTACTCTATTAGTTTTAAAATCTAGTTGTGCTTTATAGTCTATATGTTGTATATTACAGCCTCCACAGCTTTTGTATATACTGCAAACTGGCTCTATTCTGCTTGGTGATGCTTCAATTATCTCTAATAGTTTACCAAAGGCAAAGTTTTTAGAAATCTTAACAATTTTTATTTTTACCTTTTCTCCTATAACTGCACCCGCTACAAAAACGGTAAAGTTGTCTATCTTACCTACTCCTTCACCTTCGTATCCCATATTATCTATAGTCATTATGTAATCTGCGTTTTTTTCCACAGGAATAATATAATTATTAAATTCTCTCTTACTTTTCATGCTTTCTCCTCTCTACCTAGACCTATTTTCCATTCTAACACACATGAAAATAAATAAGAAATTAAAGATAACAGTATATTTATTTTCATGTGCCTAATTAATTGTAACAAAAAAATAGTTATAGTAAAGATAATTTTTAGAATTACTTGCTGCTATGAAAATACTTCTAGCAATATATTCTTTTTCTTATAATTTAATCCAAGAAAAAATCTTGAAACTTTTATTATTCTTCAAAAGTCTCACATTGTGTTTTTCCGCTACTTAAAGCACCTATCCCATTCACCATAATATTATCTGCTACACATATTTTTTTTTCGTTATGAATACAATTTGTAGCTCCACATCTAATATTTGGACTCATCTCTATAGATTCATTATTAAACACCTGTTTAAATTCGCCAACCACATTCATATTAAGTACATTAGCTAAGGAATTCCTTAATCCCTTTTCAGCAAAAGTTTGGCATTGTGTTGCCTCACTACTATGGGCACTCGCCCCAGAAACATTGATAGTGCTAGCTGAGCATATTCCTGACATATTATTAACACAATTTGTTGCAGTACAACTTAGAGTTCCATTCATGTTTATTCCTCCCAATATTTATTTCTAATTATGGTTTGTAGCTTTTGATTTTTTTATACTTTAGAAAGAGAATAAAAAAGAAAAGTCATATATCGCTAGAAATGCTAATTCACTTCACTAAACAATTCTAAACGTATTTTATTAAAATATCCTAAAAACCACAAACTCGCTATCGCTCAAACATGTAATTTTCTTAACGGCTCTTTTAATAAAATACGTAAGAATTGCTAAGTTCGTTCAAATAGCCTTTTACGCAATATATGACTTTTCATCGTGTTGAAGGATGGAAATTATAAAATTTAAAATTAAATTTGATAACCTTTTTATATTCAGTTATTTAAAGATTAAAGCTTTACCCACAAATTAAGAATTTTATAATTTCCTATGAAATAAAAAAAGCACCATATAGGTGCCAAATAAGGAATCAGTTGCCATATTATTCTATTCATAATTGTAACCAGAATTACTTTAATTATACATGATTTTATTGAATATTTTAACTTTTTTTTAAATAAAAAAAAGATTGCCAGTTATCTGGCAATCTTGTTGGCTTTTTTGCGCTTTTAGTATTTTATATTAGCTCTACCGCTATATACAATACCTCTTGCTGCATCCATTGTTATAAAGGAACCAGTTTTAATAATTTCGGCTGCTCCAGCTGCATTATATATTATTGGAATTGCTCTCGATGTACATTCAATAACAACGCTTGAGCTTAATTCATCTTCTTCAACAATAATTCCAGAAACTCTATCTAATATATCAATATATTCTCTACTTAACCTTTTCACTACCAAAATATCTCCATCTTGAATAGTGTCATCAGCTTCTTTTGTATTTTTTACATAATGAGCAGTGCCACAAGCAGATGCACTTATATTTCCCTTACCTTGAACTAATATGTCTCCAACAATATGAACCTTCATCATATTTGTACTACCCACGTAGTTTACTGGAATTCCAGCAGCAATAACTACTAAATCTCCCTTTTCAACATAACCTGCTTCTAAAGCAATATTTACAGATTTATCTATAAGTTCATCTGTAGACTCTACCTTATCTGCACATATTGGGAATACACCCCAGTTTAATGCTAAACTTCTAGCTACCTTTTCGTAAGGAGTAACAGCTATAACAGGGCATTCTGGTCTATAAGCTGAAACTTTTCTTGCTGTATGGCCACTTTGAGTTGCAGTAATAATAGCTGAAGCATTTAAGTCCATAGCCGTATTGCAAGTAGCTAAACTAATAGCATTTGGTACATTAGGAATATGAGACCTTCTCTTCTTCTTTAAGTTAGCTTCATAATTAAGAGCATTTTCTGCACTTTCTGCTATTTTAGACATTGTGATTACTGCCTCTAAAGGATATTTACCATTAGCAGTTTCACCACTTAGCATTATAGCATCTGTACCATCAAATATTGCATTTGCAACGTCTGAGGACTCTGCTCTAGTTGGTCTTGGATTTCTCATCATAGAATCTAACATTTGAGTTGCAGTTATAACTGCTTTTCCAGCCTCATTACATTTCTCAATAATCATTTTTTGAACTATAGGAACTTCTTCAGTAGGAATTTCAACTCCTAAATCTCCTCTTGCAACCATAATACCATCAGAGAACTTAATAATATCATCTATATTATTAACTCCCTCTCTATTTTCTATCTTAGAGAATATTTGTATTTCTTCTCCACCATTTTCATTAAGCACACGTCTTATATCAAGCACATCGGAAGCTTTTCTTATAAAAGACGCTGCAACAATATCAACATCCTGAGAAACTCCAAATTTTAAATCTTCAATATCTCTCTCTGTAAGTGAAGGCAGATTTATTGAAACCCCTGGAACGTTAACTCCTTTATGGTTACCTACCATACCAGTGTTAGCAACCACACATTGTATTCTTTTTCCTTTTACTTCTTCTACCTTAAGTCCCACTAAACCGTCATCTATTAGTATAATGTCATTAGGCTTAACATCTTCATGTAATTTATTATATGTTACTGAGCAAATAGTTTCATCTCCAACAACTTCCTCACCACAAACGACAGTAAATCTTGAACCTTCCTTTAATTCAACTTTACCAGCGGCAAAATTTCCTGTTCTGATTTCTGGTCCTTTAGTGTCTAGTATTATAGCAATAGGTTTATTAAGTTCTGTTCTAAGTTCCTTTACTAAATCCATTCTTACCTTATGCTCTGCATGATCTCCGTGAGAAAAATTATGCCTTGAAGCATTCATTCCCGCATTGATTAAACTTCTTATAGTTTCACTATTATCACTAGCTGGTCCTACAGTACAGATAATTTTAGTTTTTTTCATAAACTACTCCCCTTATTGAAAATTATTTTTAAATTTAATTCATGCTCACATCGCACAAAATGATGATAGCAGCATAAAATTATGATTACAGCACGAAATTATGATTACAGCACGAAAGTGATGCTTACAGCATGTAAATGATGCTTAATAAGAAAGAACCTTTGATATTTCATAAAGTTTCTCATCGAAACTTCTTGGTATTGCTAGTGCAGTATTGATATCTTCATCTATTATTTTGCCTTCTTTCATACCAATTACTCTTCCAGATTTACCTTCTATAAGAACTTCTACTGCTGCTACTCCCATTCTTGAAGCCAATATTCTATCGAAAGCACTTGGACTTCCACCTCTTTGAATGTGTCCAAGTATTGTAGCTCTTGCTTCTATGCCTGTTACCTCTTCAACTTGTTTAGCAAGCTCATTTGCTCCACCCACGCCTTCAGCCAATATTATTAGATTATGCATTTTGCCTCTTAGCTTGCCTTCAAGTATAGTTTTGCATAAATCATCTATTTCATACCCTTTTTCAGGAACGATTACTCGCTCTGCCCCTCCAGCAATTCCAGCATATAGGGCAATGTCTCCACAATTTCTTCCCATTACCTCAACTACACTAATTCTTTCATGTGAGCTTGAAGTATCTCTTATTTTATTTATAGCGTCAAGTACCGTGTTTAACGCTGTATCAAAGCCTAAAGTATATTCACTATAAGGCAAATCATTATCTATAGTTCCAGGAATACCAACAGTTGCAATACCCATTTCTGATAGAAGTTGTGCACCGTGGAAAGAACCATCTCCCCCAATTACTACTAATCCATCAATGCCAAATACTCTTAACACATTAACTGCCTTTTTTCTTCCAGATTCTGTTCTAAATTCTTCCGAACGGGCAGTTCTAAGAATAGTTCCACCTTTATGGATTATATCAGAAACAGAATGTCTATCCATTTCAAAAATTTCACCGTTTATAAGTCCGCTATATCCCCTTTGTACACCCATAACTCTTAAGCCTTTATCTGTAGCCATTCTAACTACCGATCTAATGGCAGCATTCATTCCTGGTGCGTCTCCTCCACTTGTTAATACCGCAATTGTTTTCATAAATATTCCTCCTCGTAGTTCTCTGGGGGAAATAACAATTATTAATTGTTTACCCTTTGTATTCCTCTAGGGCATAAAACAATTATTAATTGTTTATCCTCCTTGCACCTTGTACCATTCGGGTCAAACCTTGTCCCACTATGGTCATAATATATCCATGTTATCTTATAAAAATATTGCTACTAATTACAAATACTCTTCTAGTCTAATTTTATACAAAATTCTCGAAATATTCAACATTTTATATAGAGAAATAATAATTTTCTGATGAATATTATATCATTGTAACATTGTAAA
The DNA here is from genome assembly GCA_021779235.1 of Bacillota bacterium. Classification (GTDB taxonomy): domain Bacteria; phylum Bacillota; class Clostridia; order Clostridiales; family Clostridiaceae; genus Clostridium_AD. The sequence continues at coordinate 7,096 of JAJYBA010000004.1, read as the reverse complement.
CCTTTTAATGCGTAAAAACGGGAGAAAAAATATTTCTCCCCTTATTTTTACTAGGGTATACATTGTTACTTAAAATAACGAAAAACTTTATTGTATCTTTATGTTGCTTTCTCCAAATACACTTCTTAGAACTTGCATAGTATCCGTTTCTTCACTTAACCATAAGCCTTTATCCACAGCATACATTTTTCTTGGTTCCTTTGTACAAAGATATACTGGAGTATTGCCTCTATAAACCGCCAAATTCTGTTTTAATTTTTTTAATGCATCCTTCATTATGGCTTCATTCTCTATCAAGATATAAATTTTTTCACTATTAATCTTTAAAAGTGGCTTAATATCTTCACATAATATCTTTGGTTGTTCTTCTTCCCTAATGCTTACTCTTCCCTTTATTACTACTATTTCATCCTCTTCCATTAAGGATTTATATTTTTCAAAGGTCTTAGGAAAAACAATTACTTCTACACTAGCATATAAATCCTCTAGATTAATAAAAGCCATCATAGAGTTATTTTTAGTAACTTTCTTTGTAACTGTGGATATTATGCCCCCGATAATAACTCTATCGCCATCTTGAAGCTTAAAGCTTTCACTTAATAAATCATTTCCTTCTTCAAGGCTCTCCTCCACCACAATATCAGATATTCTTGTGTTGGTTTGTATTTTTAAAGTCTCTTCATATTCATCTAGTGGGTGACCAGATAAATATATTCCCGTCATTTCTTTTTCCATAGCTAAAAGATGTTTCTTTTTAAATTCTTTAATATTAGGATACTCTATTTCGAAATTATTATAATCATTTTCAAAATCTAAAAACAAATTTATTTGTCCCGAAATATTTCTCTTTCTATCATTATTTACTCCATCTAATACTTTTTCATAAATTGCCAAAAGTTGAGACCTATGGATTTTGAAATCATCAAAGGCCCCTGCCTTAATAAGGCTTTCTACTGCTCTTTTATTTACACAGGAAGTATCTATTTTATTGCAAAAATCCATAAAGCCGGTAAAATCACCTTTTTCTTCTCGATTTTTTACAATACTATCTATTACGTTTACCCCTACATTTTTTATAGCTGTAAGCCCAAATCTTATAGTATCTCCTTTTACCGTAAATCCCGCATAACTTTCATTAATACTAGGCGGTAAAACTTGAATACTAATCTGTTCTGCATATCTAGTATAAAAAGCTATTTTCTCATTGCTACCCTTTACACTATTTAACATTGCAGCTATAAATTCCGTTGGATAATAACACATTAAATATGCTGTTTGATAACCTACAACTGCATAGGCCGCCGCGTGGGATTTATTGACATTTTAGTTCCAATAAGGCTGTTTATCCTTATCTCTCTATATCTCTACAGAGTATCGGACTATCTCATTACCCTGATAAATAACTTACTAATCATCAGGGCACAGGGCACTCGTGGGTTTTTACCATCCATCAACATATTTATGTTGATTAGGACTCCTTAACCTAGTCTCTGAACCTTAATCCTATTACTAGGACTCTTGGCTGCGGATTAACCAATCCTTAAACTTTTTACTATACCTTTGGCATTACCCATCGACCTTATGTCTATTACTAGCATAAGTTAGTATTTAAGGCTCTAAGATTTTTCCTGCAATTCACCCTGTTTTCTTTATGAATTACTTCATAAAGGCACTCAAAACTTCTAACCACTTACTGTATTTTCTTTCTAAATATATAGTTGAATTATCATACAAATAATTATATAAATAATGTGCATCTTGCTTAGCACATACTCTTAAGCATTTAATTTCTTCTGTTTTTGTGTTTGTAATTATATAACGGTTTAAATTCATTATAATTACTACCTTCTCTATAAACTCCCTTGTTCCTAATATCATAAACGTATAGCATGGGTATTCATACTTCTTAATAACACCAGCAACTGTATGGTAGCTACTGTGCTTACTTAATATGATACTGCCATCACCATCAAAGTATCCTCTTATAAAATGTCTAAGAAGGGACTCTGGCATATTAGGTATATTATTTAACGTTAATGATTTATTAGGGTACAACCCGATATTTCTCAGAGAATTAGCCATTATTTCAGAAGAAAAATTTAAAACATAGCCTACTTTTGAATTCTTAAATCCGCCTTTTTTACTTTTTCTAATTGTACCTGTAAAATCTAGCACTTTAGCTATTTGTTCTATCATTTCTCCATCTTTTAATTGCAAAACAATATTATTAAAATGCTCATTTCCTACATACCCATCCGCATATAAAAGACCTAGAATGTATGCTTTTTGCTCATTATCTATATTTTCAAAGAAACTTTCATTTAACTTATATCGATTTAATCTCTTTGTGTTTATTCCAGCCTCTTCTAACACCCTTGATATAGCTCTTCTAGATATATTTAACATATCTGATATCTCATCAAACATTAAATTTATTTTATCATAATAAGTGTCTATAATTATTTGTCTATCACATTCACACAATTTATTGTATGGTAACTTACTACTAGCTTTCATACTTTCACCTCACAAATATATTTAGCAAGGTGTAAATATTTTATACAGTACATGATTAAAATACGAATGCATAGGAAGCAAAATCCATCATCTGATCAAAGATGCGATTTGCTGCCTGTTCTGTGATCCCATTTCTAAGGCAACCTTCTACTTCAATGTTTCCATCCTTGTCTACTATTCCATGAATAAAATTATATCGTTCCTCTTCCATAACTTTGTGCTTCTTTTTAGACATAGCACGACGTACAAGGTCCGATCTTCCCATAGAATAGCCAGCAAGTTTTCTAACAATTTCCATAACTTGTTCTTGATATACCATTACCCCATAGGTAACACCCAGTATATCCTCTAATTGTGGAGTTTCATATTCTACCTTTTCCATGCTATTTTTATTTTTTATATAACGTGGAATTTCTGCCATAGGACCTGGTCTATATAGACTTATACCTGCAATAATATCCTCTAGATTATCAGGCTTCAGTTCCTTCATAAAGCTAGTCATTCCTGCAGATTCAAGTTGGAATATGCCTACAGTTTTTCCTTCCCCAATCATCTTGTAGACCTTGTGGTCTTCAATGTCTAAATCATCTATATCGATACTTACCTTCCTATTTTCTTTTATGAGCTTCACAGTATCTCTCATAACGGTAAGTGTTCTAAGTCCAAGAAAGTCCATTTTTAAAAGACCAAGTTCCTCTAAGGTTCCCATAGGGAATTGTGTTACTATCATTTCCTCATTTTTCTGAAGAGGAACATAATTTACTAGAGGCTTTGAGGCAATAACTACTCCCGCTGCGTGAGTGGAGCTATGCCTTGGAATTCCCTCTAAGGCTTTTGCAACATCTATAAGTGCTTCCACCCGAGTATCATCTTCATATAATTCTCTAAGTTCTGCATTCATTTCCAGAGCTTTTTCTATAGTTATACCAATTACAGTTGGAATCATCTTAGCAATTCTATCTACCTCTGCATAAGAATAATTCATAGCCCTTCCCACATCTCTTATGCAAGCTCTAGGAGCCATAGTTCCAAAGGTTATGATTTGTGATACATTTTCCGAGCCGTATTTCTCCACTACATAATCAATTACAGCCTGGCGTCCTTCGTAGCAGAAATCCGAATCTATATCTGGCATTGAAACCCTTTCAGGATTTAAAAAACGCTCAAAAATCAAACTGTATTTAATAGGGTCTATCTTAGTTATATCCAAAGTATAAGCAACTATAGAGCCTGCCGCAGATCCACGACCTGGGCCAGTTGGAATGTCATGTTCTACTGCAAACTTTATAAAATCCCATACTATAAGAAAATAATCTATATACCCCATTTGTTTTATTACATTAAGCTCATATTCAAGTCTATCTACATACTCTTTTGCCTCTACATTTTCCTCGGCTATTTCATTTATATATTCTATAGAAAAACCCTTTGATAGCACCTCACTAAATACCTTATATCTCTCTACCATACCCATGTAGCAAGTTTCTCTAAGATATTCATAAGGGTCTACCCCCTCAGGCAATGGAAACTTCGGCAGTTTAGATACATGAAATTCATAATCAAAGTTACACTGCTCTGCAATTTTAACTGTATTACTCAAGGCTTCAGGAACATAGGCAAAGGCCTTTTTCATCTCCTCAGGAGTTTTTAAATAGAATTCATCTGATGGATATCTCATTCTATTTTCTTCATCCACAGTTTTTGCTGTTTGAATACAGAGAAGCACATCATGAGCCTTAGAATCTTCTTTATTAATATAGTGAGTATCATTGGTACAAATCAAAGGAATTCCGGTCTCCTTTGAGAGTTTAACTAAAAGCTCATTTACCATCAGCTGATCCTGCATACCATGATACTGTAATTCTAAATAGAAACCATCTTTGAATATTTCCCTATATTTTAAAGCTATTTCCTTGGCTTTCTCATAATTACTCCTTAGAAGATGACTTTGAATCTCCCCACCAAGACAAGCGCTACTAGCAATTATTCCTTCACTATACCTTGATAAAAATTCATAATCAACCCTTGGTTTATAGTAAAAGCCTTTGATAGAAGCTGCTGACACTATTTGCATCAAATTTTCATAACCCTTTGTATTCTTAACTAAAAGCACTAAATGATGAGTCTCATTTTCCCTATCTGCTTCCTTTATATTCATATCTTTAGCTGCTACATATATTTCACAGCCAATAATAGGTTTAATACCCTGATCTTTCGCCTGCTTATAAAATTCCACACAGCCATACATGGCTCCATGGTCCGTTATGGCAATACTCTTCATACCCAATTCCTTAGTTTTAGCAATAAGCTCCTTGATTTTTCCCGAACCATCTAGGAGACTATACTCTGTATGAACATGAAGGTGAACGAAATTTCCAAGGTTCTCCTTCTCTTTTATCTCTAGTTCTTGGTGCACATTTTTTCACTTCCTTTCAAACCATAAAATAATCCACAGAGGACTAAGAATTAGTCCACAATTTCTAGCTATTCATTCACAACTAGCAATGTCCTCTATGATTTTTCTAAGCAAATGCTCCAAAGCTTCCTGGTTATTAACTAATAAAGTCCACAGCTTTAGAAGACTCTAACATTGGTTTCAAATACTTTAAGACTTCATTTACATGATACTCATGTATTTGATATGTATCCATATCCTCTAAAGAATCGAACCTAGTTACCAAGGCCAAATCATATGAACGCTCCGTATGTAGCACATCCACTCCTACCTCAAGTCCCTTTAGCTGCGGTATCTTTCCCTCCATACTAAGTAAAAGGTCTCTAGCCTCGCTAGCCAGCTCCTTATTCTTTAACTTAAAAAATACTATGTGTGTAAACATTACAACTCCTCCTTATGCTTAGAACTAATATTAATCTAAAAAAGATAAATTATATGCTTCTTAGAATATAATACTTTTGTGCATTAATGATCTTATTTACTAAATATTTTTGCAGAAATCATAGCCTTTGCTACAGGTTCCTTATTTCCATTGTACATACTGATTTCCACTTTAGAAAAACTTCTCCCTCTATCCACAACTTCTGTATATATATCTATAACGCTACCCATTTGCACAGGCTTCATGAAATATGCCATAATACTATCTACTGAAATATTAATATTATTATTTTGTCTTAATGCCATTATTCCCATAGTTGATAGTAGCATATTCATAGAGCTCCAAGAAGCAGTGCCCACAGGGTCCAGCATTTGAGGAATAATCTCGCCATTAAAGTGTAACCTATCCTCTTCAAGTTCACATTTAAAATTCTTTAAAATAAGATCTTCTATAGTTTCTGCTACTTGAGGCTGCCTAAGTGCAAACTGCATTGCTTTTATAACATCTTCTATACTTAGAACTCCTACTACCTTCTTTTTATTAACCACAGGACAAAGCTTTATTCCATCCCACCCCATAATATGAGCAGCGTAAGCTACAGTTGTTTTTGGTGTTACACTTATGGGATTCTTGTTCATAATTCTATGTATTGGTTCATTTTCATCCTCATGTCCTTGTAGATCTCTTAAGGTAATTATACCAATAAGCTTCATATCCTCATCTACCACAGGATACCTCTCATGATTAGTTTCTGCCATTAGTTTTCTCCAAGTAGCAATGGTGTCAGTACCCATTAGACACTTAGGGTTAACTTCCATCACATCTTCAACTAAAATAATTTCCTTTTTAACCATACTTTCATAAATAGCTTTATTTATCATACTTGCTACTGTAAAAGTGTCATAAGAAGAAGATAATACTGGAAGACCTTTTTCATTTGCCAAGGCCTTTATTTTTTCACTGCAATCAAAGCCACCAGTAATTAATACTGCGGCTTCATTTTCAAGGGCAAGCTGTTGTGCGGCTTCACGGTTTCCAACAATAAGTAAATAACCTGGGCTTATATATTTAGTTATAGTGTCAACAGTCATTGCTCCTATTATAAATTTATTTAAACTTCTATTTATACCTTCTTTTCCACCCAAAATGGTTGCATCAAGGATGTTTACAACTTCAGCATAAGTCAAGGTTTCAATATTTTTTTTATCCACCTTCTCCACTCTTACAGTTCCCACCCTAGGTATAGTATTAACAATACCCATATTTTCAGCTTCTTTTATAGCTCTATATGCCGTACCATCACTAAGCCCTAATGCTCCGCTGATGCCCCTTACTGATATTTTAGTTCCAATCTGTAGGGAAAGAATATAATTAATAATCTCTTCATGCTTTGACATTAAATATTTTACCTTCCTTCTTTCCTTAATTCTTCAGCAATCTTTTCTATTCTTCTAAGTCTATGGTTAACCCCAGATTTACCCACTGGTGGCTCAAGCATTACACCTAGTTCCTTCAAAGATTCATCTGGGTACTCAAGGCGTAGCTCGGCAATTTCCCTTAGATTTTTAGGAAGCCTTTGAAAGCCTATTTCCTTTTGTATTAATCTAATACTTTCTACCTGTCTTACTGACGCATTTACAGTTTTGCTAAGATTTGCAGTTTCACAGTTAACTAGCCTATTTACATTATTTCTCATTTCCTTCATTATTCTCACATTCTCTAGGAATAACAATGAGCTGTGA
>JAJYBA010000109.1 GCA_021779235.1 Bacillota bacterium | reverse complement strand
AAAAGAAAAACCGAAAAAAATAGAAAGTATAAAGCTAGACGCCTTAGGTAATGGTGAACTTTATAGCAAAATAGTCATTTCAGGAAAGAATATAAAAAAGTCTTTTGGGGATAAAATTATCTTTGAAAATGCAGAATTTGATATTTATAATGGTACAAGAACTGCCCTTATTGGACCCAATGGTAGTGGGAAGAGTACTCTTATTAAGATGATTTTAGAAGGAGATATATCAATCAAAACAGCTAAGGGTGCAAAAATAGGTTACTTCAGTCAGGACATGAATATTCTTAAGGAGGAACTAAGTATTCTTGAGAATGTAATGGAAAATAGTATTTATGATGAAACCTTTGCTCGAATTCTTTTGAGTAGACTTTTATTTAAAAATGAAGAGGTTTATAAGAAAGTTAAAGTACTAAGTGGAGGGGAACTAGTGAAGGCTTCCTTTGCAAAGGTATTTTTGAGTGATATTAACCTACTGATTTTGGATGAACCAACAAATTATCTAGATATATACTCCTTAGAGGTTGTGGAAGCAGCCTTAAAGGAATACGAGAGAACGGTTTTATTTGTCTCCCACGACAGAAGATTTATAAGCACAGTTGCCAACAGTATATTATCCATCGAAAATCGAAAATTGCTCACAACTCGGAGTAGTTATGAGGAATATATGACGAAAAAGGATAATAAAACAGAAGCACGAGCGGAAGACTTAGAAAACCAAATTTTTGTTCTTGAAAATCGCCTGTCAGAGCTTATTGGTAAAATTTCCATGCCCTCTAAAAAGGATGATGCTCAGAAACTGGATAAGGAGTATTATGAGGTGTTAAAAAGATTGCAGACACTTAGGAGAGAAAGAATATAATAAAACATATAAATTGATTTTTTTGCCATATTAAATAATGTATAATATTCTTATGGCTTTAATGAGTAACTTCACTAGTTGAAATAAGAGACATTAAACATTGTGTTTCTAACGAAAGGAAGATTTCTAATGTTTAAAATAATGGTAATAGAAGACGATCAAAAAATGGGGCAAATAATTCTGGAAAGTATTGTGAGATGGGGATTTCAAGGATGCTGTGTACAAGACTTTAATAACGTATTTGATGAATTTGTAAAATATGAGCCTCACCTTGTTTTAATGGATATAAACCTGACTGCTTACGATGGGTTTTATTGGTGCAGCAAAATAAGAGAAGTTTCAAAGGTCCCAATAATCTTTATATCCTCCAGAAATACTAATATGGATATAATCATGTCTATAAACATGGGAGGAGATGACTTTATTCAAAAACCTTTTTCGATTGAAGTACTAATGGCAAAGATAAATGCACTATTAAGAAGAACTTACAATTATACAAATGCTTTTTCTAATATAATCGAACATAATGGTGCTGTTCTTAACCTTAGAGATGGTTCAATCAGATTTCAAGATAGAAAATTAGAACTTACTAAAAATGAGTTAAAGATTCTTTATACCCTTATGAAGGATAAGGGGGAAATAGTAAGCAGAGATGATATAATGAGAGCACTTTGGGAGGATGAGAGTTTCGTGGATGATAATACGTTAACCGTAAATATTAATAGACTCAGAAAAAAGCTAGAGGAGTTAGGGATTAATGATTTTATACAGACAAAGAAAGGCCATGGGTATATAATCTTATGAAATTCACCAAATTTTTAGCCGATAGGAAATTTTCAATGCTTTGTTACATTCTGTTTATATTATTTATATCACTTGTGATCTATTTAGATGGTACTGTCAAAGTAAGCTTAGGAAATATATTATATATCGATTTGGTTTCTTGTTTCTTTTTTATGACTTATTTGATAATAAGATATTTCTATTACAGGAATTATTATAAAAGTTTATCTGATATTATAGAAAAGGAAAGTGATGAAATAATAAACCGACTGCCAAAGCCTAAAAGCTATGAACAAATTCTTTTCCATAAGGTACTTTCCTCTTTATACAATGAGCAAAGAGCTGAAATACAAAGACTTTGTGATCAGAAAAAGGCCTATGAAGAGTTTATAACTTACTGGGTGCATCAAGTCAAGACTCCAATATCAGTGAGCAGACTATTAATTGAGCATAATTCAAAAGCACCGAATAAAGAAGCCTTGCACAGCCTTGAAGAAGAAATAGATAAAATTGAAAACTACATAGAACAAGCTCTTTATCATTCTAAAATAGATGATTTCTCCAAAGACTATCTTATAAATGAGGTTGGATTGGATAGATTAATTAAAGATTCAGTGAAAAAACATGCCAAAACCTTTATTAATAAAAAGATAAGTATAGAAATGTCAAACACCGATTTACAAGTTATAACGGACAAAAAATGGCTTTCGTTTATTCTTGACCAAATATTATCTAATGCGTTAAAATACACCTTTGACGGCGGAAGAATTAAAATCTATGGATTAATTAAAGATAAAGTACGAAAACTTATTATAGAGGATAATGGTATAGGAGTTAAACCAGAAGACCTTGATAGAGTCTTTGATAAAGGTTTTACAGGCTATAATGGAAGAGAAAACTATAAGTCAACTGGCATAGGGCTATATCTTTCTAAAAGGCTAGCCAGAAAGCTTGGCCATGATATAGTAATAGAATCAAAATATGGTGAATATACAAAAGTAATGATTATTTTTCCCAAACTGTTAGACTACTTCCAGGTTTCAAAGCAGTAATTGGAATATAATATAAAATGCATATATCATAAGCGGCTTTGCCGCTTTTTTTTATGTTGCATGGAAATAGTTGCAAAGTGACATAAATGTAAGGAATCAGTATGGTTTTGTAAGGAAGAAAAATGGATTAAAGCAACTATATTATATACAATGATACTGTAAACAACAAAGAAATCGGAGGCTAAAAGATTAATAATCTTTTAGTACAGTATAGAAATACAGGAGGGTTAAATATGAATGACGTTTTAACGACAAAGAATTTAAAGAAGGTTATAGGAAATCAATTGAAAATAAATACTTTTGTTTTGAAAGTCATTGCTCTTGCAGCTATGCTGATTGACCATTTGGAGGGATCTTTTCCTAATACTTTTCCAGTTGTTTTTGGATGGATTGGTAGGATTGCTATACCTATATTCATGTTCTGCGTTATTCAGGGTATAATGCATACAAGTAATAGGAGAAAATATTTGTTCCGGCTCTATATTGGATCAGTAGTTATGTCTGTAGGAAGCTTTATCTTACAACTAATCTTTTCAGAAACACAGTTCCAGATTGCAGACAATATTTTTGCTGTGTTCTTTTTATTGGCTGTTCTGATTACCTTAGCAAAAAGCAAACTTGCTATGAATAAAAAAGTTGGAATATGGATTGGCTTTATATTGATTCAAATTGTCAGCTTTCTACTCATCAAACGGCTTCAAACTATGTCGACAACCTATGTGTATTTAGCAAACGGATTAATCCCCAATATTTTAACCTGTCAAGGATCCGTGATCTTTATAGTACTTGGTATTTTTATGTGTGTTTTTAGAAGTAATCGTGTAAAATTTACAGTTATGTATATCATATTTTGTATCTTAATGTTTGTAAGTGCAGTTTTTTCAGGGTTCACAACTCAAAACCTGTTCTATGGTAATTACCAGTGGATGATGATTATAGCGCTCCCATTGATACTGTCCTACAACGGTGAAAGAGGCAAAAGTATGAAATATTTCTTTTATACGTTTTATCCGCTGCATATTTGGATTTTGTTCATAATTGCAAACTTAATCCAAAGAAAATAATTAAATAAAAATATTTATAACTCAAGAAGTTGATTTGAAATTAACTATGGCTATCGAATATTCAAGATTTGTTTGAAATAATAGAAAAACGGAGGTTTAGATATATGAATGATGTTTTAACAGCTAAGAATTTAAAGAAAGTTTATGGATCAAGAGGCAATGTGTATACCGCACTCCATGATATAGATTTGAATATTAAAGAAGGTGAATTTATAGGCATAATGGGACCTTCCGGCGCGGGAAAAACAACACTTTTAAATATTATTTCCACTATAGATAAACCAAGTAGTGGTACTGTTACTATAGGGGGCGAAGATATAGTAAAAATGAATGAAGAGAAGCTATCTATTTTTAGAAGAAATAAACTGGGGTTTATTTTTCAGGATTTTAATCTTTTGGATACCTTAACGGTGAGAGAAAATATAGTTCTTCCCTTAGCACTTTCTAAGGTAAGAATAAATGAAATTGAAAGAAGACTTGAGGAGGTTTCTGTAAGCTTAGGTATAGATGATATTTTAAACAAATATCCTTATGAAATCTCAGGAGGCCAAAAGCAGAGAACTGCAGCAGCAAGAGCTATAATAAGTAAGCCTACCTTAGTTCTTGCAGATGAACCTACAGGTGCTTTAGATTCAAAGTCATCTACTGAATTACTTCAAGCATTAAGCGATTTAAATGAAAAAAATAGAGCTACTATCATGATGGTGACTCATGACGCTTTCGCAGCCAGCTATTGTAAAAGAATAATCTTTATCAAGGACGGCTTATTATTTACAGAACTTGTCCGAGGAGGCTCCCGAAAAGAATTCTTCCAAAAGATACTTGATGTACTCAAAACCTTGGGCGGCGGCTTAACAGATATGTAATAAAGTGAAACTTGAAAGGAGTGAGAGAATGATGGGTTTATTTGATATCGCCTTTAAAAACATAAAAAGAAACTTTTATAACTATTTCTTATACTTTGCATCTATGATATTCAGCATAATGATTTACTTTACATTTACTTCAATAGAATATAACACACAGGTTCAAAAGGTTGTTGGTTCTTCAATAAATTTTGCCGCTGTATTTAAAGCATCAGCCATAGTTATTGCAATATTTGTTGGAATTTTCATCTGGTATTCAAACTCTTTCTTTATAAGAAAAAGAAAAAAGGAAGTAGCGATGTATTCTCTTCTTGGAATAAGAAAAAGACAAATTGGAACAATGCTCTTTTATGAAAATGTTGTTATGGGTATAGCGGCGCTGGTTACAGGTATCCTTATTGGAAGCTTGTTTTCAAAGCTATTTATAATGCTTTTAATCAGACTCATGGGGTTCTCAGCTAATATTACATTTATGATACCTGCAAAAGCTGTATTAAATACAGCAATTGTATTTATAATATTATTTTTGATAACCTCAATACATGGGTACAGACTTATATATAAATTTAAGCTTATAGAGCTTTTTAAAGCAGAAAGTCAAGGGGAGAAAGCACCAAAGATTTCAGTGCTTGCTTCAGTAGCATCAGTTTTATTGATTGGTGTAGGGTATTGGGTATATATGCAGCCCCTATCAAGTTTTACTTTCTTAGCCATATTTATAACGTTAGGGCTTACGATAATAGGAACGTTTATGCTTTTTTCTTCATTAACGCTATTTATAATTAAGCTTTCAAAGGAGAATAAGAGAAAATATTATAAAGGTATTAACATGATAGGTACTTCTCAGTTGCTATACAGAATTAAAGCAAGTGCCAGGACCTTGGCTACAATAGCAGTATTAAGCGCTGCTACTCTTACAGCTATGGAGGTATCTGCCAGTTTTTATTATAAGCTTTCAGTAAATTTACAAGAAAACTATGGCTTTGCTTACGCATATGCAAGCAATGACAAAGCTTTAGATGAAAAGGTGGAAGCTATAATTGCAAAGTATCCTAAAAATAAAATTATTAATTCTATAGATATGAATTTTGCTAAAATAAAAGGACAGTGGCCTGATT
>JAJYBA010000108.1 GCA_021779235.1 Bacillota bacterium | reverse complement strand
GAAGAACTTTAGGTATATTAAAAAATAGAATGGGAAGTGATGGGGTTTATATAAAACTACAAGGTGATCTTCCAGGCAGACCATTAACATTTAGGTTTAAAGAATTAATAAACGATGATGAAGAACTAGATTTACTATCTAATACCAACTAATATTATAACAGGATAATTTATGTCATATAAACTTGTATACCTTCCAACTGGAGATGATGTATATTCTGCTGAAGACAGCTATGAAGGGCATTTTGTTTCTCTTAAATTTAAAACAAAGAAAGAAGCTGCAGCTTATATCAGCTCACATAATTTTGTTAATCTGAATCAACTTGGCTGGTCTACATATAAAGTAGTAATCGGTGCAGAAGAAGTAGTTATAGATCCATCACTGGGTCTAAAGAAGCTCAAAAAATATTTACTAGATGTTATTAAGGAATAACAAAGTATGTCAGAAACTAAATATAACGATATAATGTCTGTCTCATATACTGAGACAGACAATGATATACCTGCATTGTGTATATGCTCAGATATCGTTATTCCAATTACAAATAAAACTTTAGTTATTAGTTTTTGCAATTTCATAGATAATGATTTAACATTTAAAATATCTAACTTAACTATTAACAAATTAAGATTTACCTTAGTTGAAGATCAAATTATAGAAATTAAAGCTAAAGTTGATAATGACTTTGTTTTAATGGGGTATGTAGGTCTCAAAGAATTACATGCTTGTTTTATGCAAATTAAAGAAAAACTTACAGAAGGATATAATGGAAACTAAACTACCAAGCTTAAAGGTATTATTGGTATTTAATTTAGATCCAGAAAGCAAATCTGAGAAGTCTACTGCACTGCAATCATATTTTCCAGCTACATCCTGTAGCTTAGATGTAACACCTTTATACACCAGAAACATAGATACAGTTGTGGAAAATATACAGAAAATAGAACCACATATTGTAGTGCATTACGGCTACGGAAATGGGTGTTTTTGGGAAACAGATGAGTTTTGCGGTGTATCTACCATAACAGACGACCATTCAGTTTTAGAGCTATTCTACCTTGATGGCGGCTATATTTATACAACGTTGTTTGATAAAATTAAAAAGGCAATACTAGAAATAGACAAACAACTATCTATGCCGTCTAAAATAAAAATAGCTAGAACAAAGGCTGATTTAGAATATATAAAAAATCGGTGTATGTTAGAACCATTTGGGTTTGACACTGAAACGAATTTTTTAAATCCTTTCTTAAGAACACCAGAACCTAAACTATTGTGTTATTCTGTTGCATGGTTATCAGATGAGGAAGAAGGCTGGTGTGTCCCAACTAGCCAAAAACATATTGATGAGCTTCATGCAGAATTTTCCATAGAAGAAACTCTTGAAGTAGCAGAAGAAATATTCTTCTCCAGTCCTCAAAGCATGTATATACATAATGCAATGTATGACTTACTTGTATTATGGGAACTATTTGGCGGAAGACAGCCCAAAAACTTTGCTGCTGATACAATGCTACTATTAAACCTTTATCACATGGCCTCCAAGTCAGTCTCATTGGAAAACAATGTGGCATTAGTTGGTCTTCCACAATATAAAAATATTGCTAAAAACTATTTATTGCAAACAAGTGGAAAAAAGGCCCTAAAAGGGTTTTCTGGGTTTGATAGTGTTCCAGTTGAAGTAATTGGTCCATATGCTGCTATGGATGCTATTGCAGTTGTTAGGTTAGTTAACCTATTACTTCCAGCTCTTGGGAGAGATGCATTAACATTTTACTATAATATACCGCATCAAGTTCTTTTAACTAGCTTGGAACTATGCATTAGCGGATATCAAATTTCCAGAGATAGGTTTACATTTACTAAACTATCTGTTGAAGAGGCTATAACAGAAACTTATAAAGTAGCAATGTCTTTAGTTTCAGGAAATGTTAGTGCAGGATTTAATATTGCATCAAGCCAGCAACTTAGTGAATTACTGTTTACTAAGTTAAAATTACCAGTGACAGCAAAGACAAGTAAAGGAAAGGATGCTACTAATGCTAAAGTTTTAGATGATTTAATTCTGTTTCATCCGTTTATTTTTTATCTAAATAAACTAAAAAAACTACAAAAACTATATAGTTCCTATGTAAAAGGATATTACAATGTACTAGGATCTGGAAGTAGAATTTTAAAAAAGACCAACTCCTGGACATTCAATTCTCAATATAGACAAACGAATAGAACTGCTAGATTGTCTGCGAGTAACCTATGCGGTTATGCCAGGACAGACAAAACAGGCGGGAATATTTTAACACTGCCTGCTACTGGTTCGATGGTAAAACACTATTTCATTCCAGAACCTATTGTAGAGATTGAAAATGAGCTATATGAAGAGATTTTGTTAGAACTAAAAAACCAGGATGAGGAAAAATACACTAAGGTAATGGCTGAGATAAATAAAGATATAAGTAATATTACTAAGCCAACAGTTCCTAAAGCATTAAAAATTAAAGTTCCTTCTGCTAAAAAGAAAAATAAAAAATTAGAGCCTGTAATGGACCCTGAAAATGACTGTAACTTATCCGAGTAATGTAGTATTTAATGAGTTCAAAAATTCACGATACACATCATATTATGATGTATTTGCATTAAATTTAAATGACCCAGCAACAGCTGAATTCTTAGCAAGATACACTGTATTAATGACCACAAAGACATGTCTAAATCAAGACTTAGTTCTTTTAACAGAGAATAAACAAGTGGGGTTTTCTCTATATTTTAATGCTTCTGGATATGGAGGAGACGAGTTTTCCTTGTGTGGTAAGGGAACGTTAGCAAAACGAAAAGAAGCTAGAAAAGTATTACTTCATGGGTTGGGTTCAGCAATTGAATATGACAATAACAATAAAACAATAGAAGATGTTAGACGAGATACATTGTATGCATTCTCTGAATACATTGCAGCTAATTCATGTTCAACACTGTCATTACAAAATTATGTAACACCGCTCACAACATACATTAACACATGGCTTGTAAAAATGCTTGGGTAATATGTTATTAATAAATAACATAAGATTTATAACATAAATGGCTAAAATAACTATTTCAAAACAGAACACAAAGTTAGGAAAAATTCCTAGCTTTTCATTACCTACAATATCCACATGTCCAGGAGCTACCTCATGGTGTTCAAAAGCCTGTTATGCTGCAAAAGTAGAACGTATTTATAAGAATGCAAAAAAGTCTTATGAAGAAAACTATAAAGCAACTGAGGAAGCATCATTTGTTGACCAAATGGATATTGTTATTAAAAAGCTTTTAGCTAAAAATATTTTAACAATGAGATTGCATGTTTCAGGAGACATATTTTCAATAAAATATGTTTATGACTTAATAAAAATTGCAAAAAATAATCCTACAATGAAATTTTATTCTTACACGAGAAGTTGGAGACTTTCTAATTTTCTTCCACATTTAGAGATATTAAGAAGTCAACCCAATGTAGAACTATTTGCATCATTAGATGATGAAATATTAGCACTAAAAATACTGCCTCCAAATACTTGGAGGGTATCATATGTTGGTTTGCATGATATAAATATGTTCTCTTCTTTAGTATCAAGACAAACAATTATATGCCCAAACCAGGTTCATAAAAAGATGCTATGTGATACCTGTAAATTTTGTTTTAATGACAAGCTAAAGACAACTACAAGATCAGTGTATTTCATACAGCACTAATATAAAATATTAAATATAACATTACTAGGAGAAGCTTATGCAAATTCCAACAATATCTGGAGAGACAAAAATAAATACAATGCTAACAGCCGCTATGGAGGTTACTGTTAGAAAACTTATTGCTGAGGGAAAATTAAGTGAGGAAGTTGGCAATGATTTTATTAGCAGTAATGTTTGCCTTTATGCTGATGATGACATCCCTATGTGGGTTAAGATTAAACAATACTTACACATAGAACCTAAATCAGGATACTGGACACCAGTAATTTTATCTGCTACTAGGCCACCAGATAATAAGAATTAAATATAGAATATTACTACTACATACAAGGTATTATACCTATGTCTTACGCCGATACAACTAAAAATGTCATCTCATTTTTACTATCCAAGATACCTTCACCTATTACGTATTTAAAGAGTGTAATTAGAGAAGATACTCAAGATAGAGTTTCTGCTTTCCTGGCTGTTTTAGCTGGCATAGCTTTGGTTATTGGATTTTTAGTAATACTTACATTTATTACCTTTTTAAAAAGGCCTCTAGGTTCAGAGTTAATAACAATATCTGGTGCTTTAGTAGTATTGGCAACATTTTCCAAGGTTGACAGAAATGACTCAACTGTATTAACTGTTACAGATAAGCCAAAAATTAATAATGATGATACTAAAAAAGATGATACAAACTAATGTTTAATTTATCAAGTATATTTTCAGAAATAAAAATATCACTTAAACCATACATATATGCCTGTATATTTATTTTAATTTCCTTACTTGGACTTAAGGGCTGGGAATATTACAAGAATAAATTACAGGTAGCTCATGATCAGCTAACAGTTTTAAACAACGAGTATAACAAGAAAATTAATGACATAACAACACAGTATAATGCGATAAAACAAGAAAAGACCCAGGTTGAGTCTAAGAATGCTTCTCTACAAAAAGATGCTGATTATTGGAAAAAACGTGCTGCAGATATACCAATGCCACCACCTACACCAAATCCGCCAGCAGATAACAAAGTAATAGTAGAGGATTTATCTAAGGCTGGTGTTGTATTTGTACAAGTTCCAGCATCTCCAACAAACTATATAACTGGTGAAGTGTCTTTACCAAAAATTTGGACTTGGAATAAGGATGCATTAAGAGTTCCTGGGCTTGAGCTAAAACTTACAACTACACAAACAGCTCTAAATAAGTCAGGTGAGCTAGTAACAAATCTAAATAAAACAATAGACCTTAGCAATAAAGTAATAATTGCTGGTGATCAACGTGAACAACAGCGTATTCAACAGGTAGATTTACTAAATAAGCAGGTTAAAATAACCACAGATCAAGTTAAAGCAGAGAAAGTAAATGGGTGGTTGAAAGCTGGTATAGCTTTAGCTGTTGGTTATCTAGGTGGAAGAGCTGTTAAATAGCAATACATTAACAAGTTATATGAGAAGGATTTCATGTCTGAACTAGTAGAGACAGAAATTAATAATAAGTTAAAACTTGTAAGTTTTGGATCTCTGACTAAGCTTGGAGTTAAATGGGAAAAGCTGATTAAGGCTAATCCAGCTCTACAACTAAAGTATGACAAATACATTAAGGCTAGAAAAGATTGGATTATGGTGAATATTGACTTCTCACAAATTGAAGTCTATATGTTGGCATCATTAAGTAAAGATCCAAATCTTATTGCGGTTGTAAACTCTGGTGAAGATGTTCATAGCAAAAACGCATCAACAGTCTATAAAATTGATTACAAGGATATCAAAGCAAAACTTGCTAGTGCTGAAGCTTCTGATGATAAAGACAAAATAAATTATTATAAAATGCTATGGGATGATTTTTATTCTAAACGTAAATCAATTAAAAGTTTAACTTTCTCTATCTTATATGGTGCAGGTTCTAGTAAAGTAGCATCAGATTTAAGAATTACTATACCAGAGGCAGAAAAACTGATTAATGATTTTTACACAGCATATCCAAAGGCAAAGGAATGGCAAGATTACACATTTCTAAATGCCATTAAAAATGGATATATAGAAAC